>JAJRPH010000418.1 GCA_024280875.1 Deltaproteobacteria bacterium
AAGAACTCTCTCCCGCATACCGGGCCAGCGCATTCCGGCGAACACCGTCCTTTTTGTCGCATTCACACTGATAATGTTTTTCCCAGCCAGTATATTTGCATTTTTGCCGAGCCTGAAAATGCAGGGGACAGAGAATTCCCGGACCAAAGTAGCCAGATGGCCGACCGGATTGCCTTCTATCACCAGCAGCGCAGCGATCTTCGGCAATATTGACGCAAGCTCCGGCCGGGGATGTTCCACAAGCACGATCGCCCCCTCCCGCACATCCGACGTGTCGTCCTCAGGCCCTAAAAATTTTACCGGCCCTTCCGCTCTGCCCGGGAATATTGTAATACCACCCTCTATGATAGGCAGAATGTCTCTTCTTTCAGACGATCGGCCGAGGGCCGGATCAGCAGCCGGAAGGGAAATGATCAACTCACGCACCTGCAGGAAATACACTTTACCGTTTTTATCAACCGCCCATTCAATATCCAACTCATGACCAAATTTATCGACCGCCCTGTCGGCGATTTCCGCAATGTTAATAATTTTCTCATTGCTGATATAATCCGACGACCCGGTGACCGGTATCACCCGGGTGATCTTTGGTGAGAGCCCCTTGGAAACCAGGAATGTATCCGCCTGGACCTCGCCCTTAACCATTCGGTTTGCCAGGCCTGGAACGGCGCTGATCACCATGGTTTCGGAATCCGGATCTTCACTGTCGGATGTGTACACCACTCCAGCTGCAGCAGGATCCACCATGGGCATGAAAAGAACGGCCATTGGCGTATCAACTTCCCGAAAATCATTGTGTATCCGATATTTAACCGCCCGGTCCGTAAATCGGCTGGCAAGCACATGCAGGTAAGCTTTGACAATATTTTCAGTATTAATCCGCAGTTCACTGTCAAACTGCCCGGCAAACGAATGTCTGCCATCTTCACAGACAGCCGACGACCGGACCGCCCACAATCGACTGGGAAACGTCTGGTCAAATAATTCGGCCTGCTCTTTGATGGCGTTTCCGATCTCTTCACTGATGGTCGCTTCTCTGATCAATCGGCGAATAGTCTGCGTTCTGGATTTAAACTGTTCCTGATCTTCGATGACATCCAGGTTATTCAACAGTATCCGGATTCGGTCGTAAAGATTATTGTCTTCGATGAACCGGTTATATGCGGCGGTGGTAACAACAAATCCGGGAAGTACCAGGTCTTTAAAATATTTCCCGAGACGCCATACACCAAACGCCTTTCCGCCAACCAGCGCCGGATCGGTTTTGATCTGGTTGTCCAGCTTCATAACAAACGGTTGATCAGCATCCGGGCCCTGGTCTGAAAACAGTTTATCTGTTTTATTTCTGAGTTGAAAAATGACCTTATACAGGTCCGAATAATGGTCCCCGGTCATCAGGTTCAGTTCCTGCGCCATCAAAAGGGATTCCGTGATCAGTCTCTGAATCGGGCGTTTGATCCGTTTGTCATAATGACGCATATGGTTTAGGTCTGCTTCAAGATCACTTAAGATCTGAAGCGCACTGCCGTTTTTATTCAGCAATGAACGAAGTGTTTCATAGCGAAATCTGAAATGATAATCCTTTTCATAACTCGCAATGTTTTTCTGATGAGCAGACATTTTGATCCTCCATCACCAACAAATATTATATAAAAATCAGGATCTTAATTCTTTGGTTGCGCGTTCGATGATTACCCGCAGGTCCGCAGGCTTGAACGGTTTAGCTATAAAATCAAAAGCGCCCTTTGATAATGCTTCCCTGGCAATTTCCACCGTGGCATAACCGGTTATAATGATGACCTTGGTGCGCCCGGATTTTGCGAGAATCTGTTCCAGGATTTCAATCCCGTCAATTTTTTCCATGCGGATATCGGTAACGACAATATCAAACGGTTCTTGCTCAAAGCGGGCCAGGGCTGTTTCACCATCCACAAAGGTTTCAACAATATCTCCTGTTTTTTCCAGGGCGGGTTTGAGTCGTTTGCCCACAATATTCTCATCATCGATGACCATTATCTTAAGGGGTTGTTCTGACATTTCTTTTCTCCCGTTACGAATAAAAAATTAATAGTCTCGTAAAAAATCAGTTTTCGACGGCAAAGTATAAAAGTTCAAATTGAAGGCGCGCAAATCCAGAGCAATGATAAGTACTTTTCGTACTTTGAAGCAGCGATGGATGCCGCGCAACGCAGAATTTGGGCTTTTTACGAAGCCGTCGGAATTGAATCCGCCGGCCGCTTCAACTTAACAGATTGCGACCGATTATCATGAGGCTGTCTTCAATGTTTTTTGCCGACATATCGAGGTACCACGCGAACTGGCCGTAATCCGTACTTTCAATATGAAATCCCGCAGGAAGAATCTTGTCCAGAATTGCGGACTTGTCTGCGAAAATAAAAATAAAATCCGAGTGCTCATAACCGCTTGCCAGGGTTTCCAGCCGGAATTGGAAATCCGGTTTCAACGAATTCAGGCTTAACTGATATTCACTCACTGCCGCTACCCAGGCAACGCCGTTTTGGATATTTTCAGATCCGGTTTTTGCCTCTTTTCCACTGACATCCATGAGTAAGTGTTTGAGCGGAATGCTGTTAAAATCGTTAATAGACCGTCTTTCTTCAGGCAGAGCCTGCGCATCTTTCCATAAATCAACCAGATAGATTCCCATGTCCGTTGCCGCAACACCGCTGTTTTCAAACAAGGCCCGGGTCTTCATGACATCCATTGATTCAATCCCCCCAATAGCATCAAACTGGATGACACTAAAAAATATCTGCTTCATAAAGCCCATTACCGTGGTATCATCCGGCGCATGTTTTCCATTAAACCATTGGAGCACATCCGAAAGCAACTGATACTCCGGATCATCTGAGGCTGATGGCGCGGACGCCAAACTCCCGGGGGTACCGCCAATCAGGTTCCCAGCTGTGAGCTTGTGTTTATCATACGTCACATATAAGCCTTCCCCGCTTTTAGGAACAAGCACACAGGCGTCATAAACCATCATCCCCAGCCGCTCAACTACCCCGTCAATCAGGGAGACCACATAGTGGCGGTCAAAAATATATTCCCCCAGGACTTTTTCATGTCCGTCATCAAAAAGGTCCAGCAGGGCACGCGCATTTTCAAGAAATTTTTTAAATCGGATGGTTTGAATGCAAAAATGCCTGATCCGCGGTTCCTTGTGACTGATTTTTTTTAATTTTTCCAGGATAGTCATCGCTATTCTCCTTGGTGGCCCGGCAGCTCCGAAAAATAATTTCAAGAGTCCGGTCCGTTTATTACTCAGCCGGTTCGTTGTTTATTGAAGAAAAATCGATGGGAGAGCCCAGCGCCTCGGCCGCATTGGCGATAATCCGCCGAAGATCATCCGGTCGAAACGGCTTGGCGATAAAATCAAAAACCCCCTTTCCCATAGCTTCACGGGCCAGGTCCATTTTCGCATAGCCCGTAATAATGATCACCTTGGTCCGGGGCCATTTTTTTTGCACATGCTCAAGGACCTGGATGCCATCCATCTCTTCCATGCGGATATCGGTCACCACGATATCAAATTCCTTCTTGTCAATTCGCGCCACAGCTTCTTTCGGATTTTCAAAAACTTCCACGCGGCACCCGATCTTATCGAGAGCCGGTTTAAGACGCCTGCCGACAATTGGTTCGTCATCCAGCAGCAGGACTTCCAATAATTTTGTCATATGAACTTCTCCTTAATAGGGCAATTGACGCCACCTTTCGCACCGGTTACATCGTACGTAAAATTGCCGAAGGTTGAAAAGGTTGTTTCGGTGTTTAAAATTCATAAGGATTTTAAGCCGTTTCTTCCAAAATATTTTTTTTCACATGGACTTCCACATAACTGACCCCGTCAACGTTACCGGCCAGTTCCTTGATGGTTGCTATTTTTTTTCTTTTCTGCCGGGCTGACGCTTTGGTTGATACCACCACCGATCCATCCCGTGCCTGGACATTAATATCCGCCATTGATTTCAAAAGCGTTACATTGACTCTGGCGGAAAGCGCCAGGTTGGATAAACATTTCATGGAATACGTCATAACCTGGAACTTGCGGTATTCTATGGCACCGGTGATGGTTTTGACCGCTTCTTCCGGGTCAATCTGGTCCAGATTGATCACCAGATCATATCGGGACAGGTCTGTTTCATCATAGTTATAAGCCGCCAGGGACCATTTTTTTCGCTGCTGCAGTTCACCCGCCCGCAATTTTTCCACTACCTGAAGACTGATCCCCTTTTGTTCCGCGATTTCCATGGTCCCCCGGCTGTTACCGGACAGGACGCGAACTTTCATTACATGGGAAATACCGGTGACGTAAAGATGTGCCGCCAGTCCCCAGCAAACAATATTATCCGCCAGCAGATAGTCATAGACTTCAGCCTCGACGCAGGCCAGGTAATGACGCCATTGCCTGGCCGATAAATTTTTAAACAACGACGGGGTTGTTTCCATGGCTTCATTTAACTTAACGGGATCAATTTGATATTTTGCGGCAACATCGGCCAGGATTTGATGCCCCAACCGACTATAGCCCATTGCTTCAGCGACTTTTTCAGCGATTGTTTCTTCTATTTCCATGGCATCAGAGGAAATAATAATGATAGACATGATGGTCTCCTTTGTTGTTCCGATCGTTTTCGAATACATTCTCGCAGAAAATAAAATCAGACAAGGCAAAATTCGGCGAAAAAGTGGAGTTTATGGTTTATAAATGAGCATTTTGAGCCGAATTTTAACGCCGTATGGCCAAGCGCAATAGTTTTTCAACAGCCTGCTAAACGGCATCCGGCGGGGGCTCTACCCCCGCATGGGTTTCAAGATGATATATACCGCTTGTGTTCTCCCGGATAAGATTGAGTTTTTTGGTCAGCTTCCCGGTCACCTGGTCCTTGCCTTTCATATAAATCAAAACATTACCGTATTCGCACGTCACGCCGATATTGGGAAACTCATCCACCAGGTCGGCCTTGACCCGGCAGGCCACGGACATGTCCTTTACCTTTTGGATATTTTTTTCCGTGCTTTGGAACCTCCTAGTGTCGGCAGCCTGACAGATATAATCCACGGCATTCTCAATTGAAAGCTTGTGGATACAGATACTTAGATCATAGAGGGAAGTGTCCCAGGGGTCCTGTCCATACAGTGAACGGGTCCATTTCCGCCGTTGCTTGTCATCTTCCTGGATAAGGATGCGGGCATCCGACGCGGAAATTTTGTCTCTTTCCATCACAACGGCAACACGTCTTTCCAGGTCTGCATTAATTCTCACTTTGAGCACCTGGGGGATCCCCTTGAGAAGCAGGTGTCCGGCCAGTCCATGATAAACGACATTGTCATCGACGACCCGCTCAACCAGAACGGATCGGATATATGCGACATATGACTGCTTGTTGTGCCGGTACCGTTCCAGAATACCCGGCGCATCATGAATTGCTTTTATAAGTTTAATTTCAGGAACATGAAAGTGGCTGCTGGCATCCAGAAGCACTTCCCTGCTGATCAAACGATAGTTAAGGCGTTGGGCCACTTGCATTGCCACGGCTTTTCCCATGGAATAAGACCCTCGAGAGATCGTAATGATGGACATATGAATTATTCCCTTTCAGGTTGAACTATTAATATACTAAACGCCATAGACCAGACTGATCATGGCGATCATAACAATCAGAAAAACAATACTGACAAGCGCACCTGCCTTGATAAAATCGACCGTTCGATAGTGCCCCGGTCCCATGTACAAGGCATTAACCTGATGCGTCGGGAGCATAAACGAATTACTTGTGGCCAGTCCAACCACCAGGGCCGCCATACGGGGATCCGTATGGGCCGCTATAGCCATATTGACAACCAGGGGCACCAGCAGAACCGTTGCCCCGACATTTGAAATTACCAGGGTAAACATGGTTGAAAGAATACCGATAACCGTCAGCAGAATAATCGGCGAAACATCCCCGATGACACTGAGTATAGAATGGGCAATCCAGGCGGCGGCGCCGGTTTTTTCAGTGGCAATGCCCAGCGGTATCAGGCCGGCCAGGAGAAAAATAGTCCGCCAGTCCACCGACTGATAGGCTTCATCGATGGACAATACCCGGGTCAGAATCATGCCCAGGGCGCCGGTCATTAAAGCCACCGAAAGTTGAATTTTAAATCCCATGATCATCACCAGTGCAGTGATCAGGCATAGCCCGGCCAACAAGGCCTTTTCCGGACGCATCTCTTCCATGTCCAGGGGGATGCTAAAAAGCAGGCCGCCCTCTTCCTGCAATGCCGAGAGACGCTTCCAGGTCCCATAAAGAGTGACAACGTCACCCACCTGAATGACAATATCATCAATTTTCGCTCGATAGGTTTCTTCATGTCTGTAAACATTCAACGGCGTGACATGGAACCGATCCTGAAAGTTAATCTGTCTTAATGATTTTCCGGCAAACGGCGACCGGGGCGCGACAACCACTTCCACTGAACCGGCTTTCTGGTCACTCAGACTGTCTTTAAAAGTCTCCAGGCTGTCTTTAAGGTGCATCCCTTCAGCTGAAGCCATTCGGAGCACGTCTTTTTTCTGGCCACAGACAGCTATATCAATGCCGGACCGTATTTCCACGTCCGGCATCGGGGAAATTACCCTGAAATCGGGCTATTCAATCATGGCAACCACATTCAGCAGATACCGTCGTCTCAAGTCTTTTACAAACACCGGGTCCCGGTAATCAGTAAAATCATCCGACGTTCTTAATTCATAAAACTCGGTTAGATCCGTATCCGATTCCGGTTTGTCCGGGAATTTGGTACTTTCTGCTTCCCCGACGTCCTCGCCTCCCTGAGGCAGGATAAATCGCCCCAAAAGGACAAAACATCCGATACCGCTGGCGACCAGAGCCAGACCGATGGGTGTGACATCAAAAAGGCCAAACGGTTCTAAGTTAAACGGTGCCAGGAGATCATTTAAGAGAATCAGCGGGCTGCATCCCACCAGAGTGATGGTGCCGCCCAGGATAGCACTGAAACCGATCGGCATCAACAAACGGCTGAGAGGAATTTTTCGCATCTTGCTGATT
>JAJRPH010000419.1 GCA_024280875.1 Deltaproteobacteria bacterium
AAGAAGAAAAAAAATGCGTAAACATAAACATCGAAAGCTGTTAGCTCGGACGCGGCATCAGAGAAACAAAAGATAGTTGAATGATTCGGCGGGCTTTTTAAAATATTTAAACGGGAAAAGTGAGATTTTTCATTCATCACTTTTCCCGTTTTTATTTTTATTTTCTGTTTGAGCTTGAAAAATCCTTTAAATATCTGAGAAATTCAGAATTTGTTGACAGGACGACCTTGCTTTTTTCATTGAATGTGGTTCGGTATACTTCCAGCGCCTTTGTAAAGGAATAATATTCCGGGTCCTTGCTATATGCCTGGGCATATATAGCTGTAGCTTCAGCGTCGGCCTTTCCTTTTATTTCCTGTGCGGTCCGATATGCATCCGACTGGATCAATTTTAAATCCTTCTCCTTATCACCTGCAATGCGAAAGGCTTCTCCACGGCCTTCTGAACGAATTTTCTCAGCCATCTGATTTCGTTCGGCTACCATACGACCATACACCGATTCCCTGACTTTCCGGACATAATTCACCCGCTTGATTTTAACATCAATCAGTTCGATTCCGAATTTTTCCAGTTTTGGCTGCGAGGCTTTTAGAATTTCCCTGGACAATTTTTCACGGCCGGTTTCAATAATGTGTTTCTCAGGTTCGTCCCTGGTATTTTCATCGACTATCTCCTGTTCCAGGCTCGTCATTTTTCGATTGGAGTTGCGGACGGTCTCAATCAGATGATGCGAAGTTACGGCATTTCGAACCGCCGGATTAATGATATCGTTCAACCGGCGCAATGCCCGGGTCCGATCAGTAACAGTTTCGAAAAAAGCAACCGGATCAACAATGTGCCACCGGGCAAACGTATCCAGCCAGATATAGGTCTTGTCCAGCGTCGGGATTTGTCCCGGTTCCCCATCCCATTCCTGGATGTTTTTCAAAAAATAGTTCGGCTGCTGGATAAACGGAATTCTAAAATTAAGTCCCGGCGTTGTAATAGGCTCACCCACAACTTTATTAAACTGTGTCAACACCACCTGCTGCGTTTCATCCACCACAAACGCTGAAGAAACGAATCCCATACCCCCCAGCGCTACAAGAATGATTAAAATTATATATTGAGTCTTCATTTTTGTAACCCCCATTTTTCTCCGATATTAAGCAGCGGCAAAAGATTTTTCTGATCGGAATCTATAATATACAGCTCTCCCAAATTCGGAAATACCATCTTCACCATTTCCAGATACAGCCGGCGTCTGGTAACATCTTTGGCCTTGATATATTCTTCATACTGGGAAACAAACCTTGACGCATCACCTTTTGCCTCGTTCACACGTTCGGTGGCATACCCTTCCGCACTTTTAATTGTTTGCTCCGCCTCCCCCCGTGCCTTTGGAATCACACGGTTATATTCCTCTTTGGCCTGATAGATTAATTTTTCTTTTTCCTGAACCGCCTGATTGACTTTATTAAATGAATCCTGAACCGGTCCCGGAACATTGGTGTTGCCCAGTTCAACAGCGTCAATATCAATGCCGGTTTCGGCTTCATCCAACTCTTTTTGAAGCCAGACCTGGGCTTCGGCTGCAATCTCTTCCCGGTTGCTGATCACTTCATTAATACTCCGGTCTCCCACCACCAGCCGCATGGAAGCCTCGGACATATCCCTTAAAAACTTAGTGACATCCCTGACTTTGAACAAATACTCATAGGGATCTTTAATCCGGTACTGAACAATCCAGGGAACGACACCGACATTTAAATCACCGGTCAGCATCAATGATTCATCGATATTCTCACTGTTGGGAGCAAATCGAGAAGAGCTTGATTGACCGGAAGAAAATCCGAACTCTTCTTTATATACCCGTTTGGTTTTAACTTTAGTTACTTTTTCAATTCCTGCGGGAAGTTTAAAATTAAGTCCCGGCGTTTCCGTACGAATATACTGTCCAAACCGTTGAACAACACCGACTTCATTTACATCCACCGTGTAGACCATCGAGGTACCGAAAAAAATGATGATACCTGCCAGCACAAGCAGCAACCATCCCCCGGGAAACTTGAAGTCTTTGAATTTATCAACCAGTTCATCCATCTGCGGAGGTTTTACACCACCGCCGCCGGTACTTCTATCCTTGTGTTTTTGCTGTAGTTTCTCCCAATCCCAATTCATATCTCTTTCCTGTTATTTTTTAATGTGTGAGTACATTCCTTCACAAATTTGTCTGTTAAAAAAATATAAAGACCGCATTCATTTCACAATCTGAATTGGAAAGCTTGGAAAAACAGAAGGCTAAAGGAATGGGGTTTAATTAAGATAATTTAATTAACAACCCGCTTCAAGTCAAGTAAAATCAAAAACCATTATAAATACGGATAAATCCGAAATGAAATATACTGATAAAAAGCTGTGCTTGACTATCACCCGGGTTCAGGAATATATCCTTTATAAGAAGTTTGAATATCATTTTTTTAATTACCCAAATACCCCTTTCGCAATTTTTTAAACCAACTGACTGCATGACCCTGAAATGAAAAAATACCGCTCAAAAAATTCGGACTACGTTCATATAAAAGATGTACTCTCTTCTGTTATCCGCAACTGCCGAAAAGAATCGAATACTGAACTTTCAGAAATTAGAAAAATCTGGAACTCAATGCTTGATAAAGCCGTCACAGATAATGCTCAGCCAATGGCTTTGAAGGGCGCCACCCTGCTGATCATCGTTAAAAGCTCCACCCTGACCCATCAGCTTCGATTTATTACAAAGGATATCATCCAGGCGATCAACCGCGGGACCGGTCGCCACCAAATAACTGAAATAAAATTAAAAACCGGAAGCTTTTAAAACGATAAAATGACCGAACTGTCAAATGACAGCCTGCTTGGAGGCCGTCTGCAAATCAGCCAATCCAGATCCGGATACCGCTTCTCAATGGATGCCGTCGTCATTGCCAACCAGGCGGCCATCAATGCCAACGACCGTGTTCTGGATCTGGGAACCGGGTGCGGCGTAATAGCCCTCATACTGGCTCATCTTCATCCTGATATCACCGTATACGGCGTGGAAATCCAGAAAAATCAGGCAGACATTGCTGCTCACAATGTCAGGAACAACCACCTTGAAACGCGTGTGAGCATATTAAACCAGGACATAAAAACATTATACCCTCACCAGACATCCGGCCCTGTGGATGTTGTTATTTGCAATCCGCCGCACACTCCGCAGGCCTGCGGCAGAATTAACCCCGACCAACAGCATGCAATTTCCAGGCATGAAATTAAAATAACCCTGGATGATATTATTCACGCAGCCGAACGAATGCTTTGCCGGGCGGGAAAACTTTTTATGGTTTATCCTGCGGAACGGATGGTGGACCTGATCGACCGGATGCGCTCATGCGGCATTGAACCCAAAGAAATGAGTATTCTTTATACTAAAACGAACAAGAACGCCAAGCGCATTCTCATAGAAGGTATTAAAGGCGGCAGGCCGGGAATGAAAATAAATAAACCACTGATCATTTATAATACTGACGGTTCTTTCACTGAAACAGCGCAACGGATATTTGAGTGCTAAATAATAAATTTGGTCCCTTATTTTAAATTTTTATTTGACACCTATGCCTAAAATAGATATTTTGCCGAATCTATAAACAACACGGATATTTCATGTAGTGTCTTGACCGGTTGGAGAGGTGGCCGAGCGGCTGAAGGCGCCGCTCTCGAAAAGCGGTATCCCGTGACCGGGATCGTGGGTTCAAATCCCACCCTCTCCGCCACCTGCAACAGCATGAAAAAGATATCAGCAGTATGTAACAGCCGCCTTTAGAAAAATTTGCGGAGAGATGACCGAGAGGCTGAAGGTGCACGCCTGGAAAGCGTGTGTGCTCGAAAGGGTACCGAGGGTTCGAATCCCTCTCTCTCCGCCATTTTTTTTGATCAGCCTCAATTCCTTTCTTGTCAATCAGTATCAGTCTGCCTATACTCATTATGATTATTTTAAAAAAACGTGGATATTTTTAAATGAGCTATCAGGTTCTTGCACGTAAATACCGGCCTCAACGATTTGAGGAAGTCGTCAAACAAGAACATATCACCAAACCTTTGGCCAATGCGTTGACTTCGGGCAGACTTGCCCATGCTATTCTCCTGTCCGGGCCGAGGGGAACGGGAAAGACTTCGATTGCGCGAATACTTGCCAAATGTGTGAATTGCGAATCCGGTCCCACCGCTGCCCCATGCAACACCTGCCGGTCATGCCGTGAGATTACATCCGGTCATGCCGCAGATGTATTTGAAATTGACGGCGCGTCCAACAACAAGGTTGAAAATGTCCGCGAACTTCGCGAAAACGCCAATTACATGCCGGCGCAAAGCCCTTATAAAATTTATATCATTGATGAAGTACACATGCTCAGCGATTCCGCGTTCAATGCCCTTCTCAAAATCCTTGAAGAACCACCAGCTCACGTTAAATTCTTTTTTGCCACCACGGAACCGAATAAAATCCCGATCACCATTCTTTCCCGGTGTCAACGCCATGACTGCCGTCGTGTTGACGTTAATTCGATCATAAAACATATGGCGCTTCTTTGCGAAAAAGAAAACATAGACATCAGCACTGACGCGCTGACCATTATTGCCAGGGAAGCGGATGGCAGTATCCGGGACGCCTTAAGCCTTCTGGACCTTATTATTACCAGCACCGTAGAAAGCATCGGCACGGACCAGATCGTTGATATTCTGGGCGGGCTTGACAGACAAAGCCTTTTTGATATGTCTCAGGCGGTTTTTGAACAAAATGCCGGAAAAATCATTGAAATTATCGACCGCCTCTATGATCGGGGCCAGAATATGATCAAACTGTTTTCCGAACTGCTTGAGCATTTCAGGAATCTTCTGGTGGTCAAACTGGGCGGAAGCACTGGAGCACTCTCTGATGTTTCAGAATTTGAATTAAACGCCATGCAGGAACAGGTTAAAAACATTCCCCGGATTTATATTCACCAGATTTTGGACATTCTCTTTAAAGAAGAAAACAATATCCGGCAGTCATCCCAACCCAAACTTGCGATGGAAATAGCGTTTATCCGGGTCATTCAGATCCGGCCGGCATTATCCATTGAGACCTTAATTGAAAAAATTGATATTCTGCAAAAGGGCTTTACTGAAAAACTGCCGGCCGAAGGCGTGTCTTACCCGAATCACCCTGCCCCGCCTTCTGATAATGTTTCAAAACCAGCGCCTGCGCCTGAAAACCAAATACCGCCGAACATTACACCGGACATCACGCCGAATGCGCGGGATTATCAGCCGCCTATCCCTGAAAAGAAAGCGCCCGTCCATGAAGTAAGGGAAAACAGGCCGTCGAAAATTTATGAAGACGCCCCTCAAAATGATCGCAATGCTCAAATAAAAGATGAACCGATTGAAAAATCATGGGAAAAAATCCTGACCCGTTTGGCCGGCGACAACCCGGCCCTGGCCGCCTGCTTTAGAGACAGTCAGCTAAAAAAAATCAGCGATAGTCAACTGGAGATCATATTTAAAACAAATCAATTTAATATTAACTATGCCAATCGGGACAAAAACCCATCTCTTATTCAAAATGCTTGCAGTCTGTATTTTGGAAATGATATGCAAGTGTCTCTTTCCGGCCGGCTTCCCAAAAACAAATCCGGCATGGCACAAAAAAAAGAAGCAAAAGCATTGGAAAATGAAACCCTTAACCATCCTTTAGTGGAAGAGGCAATGAAGATATTCAACGGTAAAATCGTTGAAATTAAAATAATATAGGAGGCATAAAATGAAAAATATGAAAAATATGATGAAACAGGCACAGCAGCTACAAGCTAAAATGGCCAGAATGCAGGAAGAAATGGCTGAAAAAACGATAGAGGCTTCGTCCGGCGGCGGCATGGTTAAAGTCGTGGCAAACGGCAAGCAGGAAGTGATGTCCATTCATATCGAAAAAGAAGTCGTTGATCCGGAAGACGTTGAAATGCTTCAGGACCTGATTCTTGCAGCCGTCAATGAAGCATTGATTCAATCCCAGAAAATGGTGTCGGATAAAATGAGCCAATTGACCGGCGGTTTGAATATTCCCGGCTTAATGTAGATGCCCATATAAAAAATTCAAATTCAGCACAACTATTTTTGACAAGGGAATCATACAGGGCATGAACCATTACCCGTCTTCAATCAGGAAAGTAATCAATCACCTGAACAAATTACCCGGCATCGGTTTAAAAACAGCTGAGCGACTGGCCATGCATCTACTAAGTGCTCCGGAATCGGAAGTTTCCGAGCTTTCCCAAAGTATCGGAGAGCTGAAAAAAACCATCCGGCTCTGCTCTCAATGCTTTGCGCTCAGTGATTCCGGTTTATGCCGCATATGCAGCAATACGTCCAGAGACAATACGTTGATATGTGTTGTTGAAAATCAGGCGGACATGGTGGCCATTGAAAAATCAGGGGGGTTTACCGGGGTGTATCATCTCCTCCAGGGACTTCTGTCGCCCATGGATAATGTAGGGCCTGACGATATCCGACTGAAAGAACTTTTGGCAAAAATCGCAAAAGGCAATGTGGCAGAAGTCATTATTGCCACCGGTACTAATGTGGAAGGCGAAGCCACCGCTTCATATATTTCAGACTGCCTGACCCGTTTCCCGATTAATATCACCCGGATTGCGTCCGGCGTTCCCATGGGCGGCGAATTGAAATACGTGGATCAGGTGACGCTTAAAAAAGCAATGGAGGCGCGGCATGCCCTATAAAACGGTTCAACCCGATGATTTATTCAAATGCCAGATGTGCGGCGAATGCTGCAAAGGATATGGCGGCACTTTTGTCACAGAGTCTGACATTAAAAACATCGCCCGATTTATCGGCTCTTTGCCGGAAACATTTGTTGAAGAATACTGTGATATGTCCGGAGGAGAACCGGTTCTTGCCCAAAAAAAAGACCAGTTCTGCATTTTCTGGGATGAAGCCCGGCTCTGCACGATCCATCCGGTGAAGCCTCGCATGTGCCGGGAATGGCCGTTTATCCTGAGTGTCCTTGCTGATCCGAACAACTGGGAAATCATGTCAAATGCCTGCCCGGGGATCCGGACGGATTTCCCTTTAAGTGTAGTTGAAAGATGTGTCCGGGAGAAACGATCCGTTCACCCCCAGGATGAAACGGAAAAATTGAAAATTGAAAATTGATGGCGTCGCTCCATATGTATCATACGAAAAGATAAAATGAAAAAAACTGAAAGTATTTTTTATGATTGGAATTTTTGATTCAGGGATCGGCGGCCTGACGGTTGTGCGCGCCATCATGGATGAACTACCCGGATACGACATCATGTATTTCGGCGATACGGCCCGAACCCCCTATGGCACGAAAAGCGGTAAAACCGTTATAGAATATTCCATCCAGAACACCGAGTTTTTGGTCAAACAGGGCGCGAATATGATCGTCATGGCATGCAACACAGCCTCCAGTGTTGCCACTGAAACATTAAAAGAGCGGTTCAATCTGCCAATCTACGAGGTCATAACACCGGCCGTCACCCGTTCCTTAAAAGAGACGAAAAAGTCCGTTATCGGTGTGATCGGCACCAGGGCAACCATTACAAGCGGTATTTATGAGAAAAAAATTAAGGAACAAAACCCTGATGCCAGGGTCTATTCCGCTGCCTGTCCCCTGCTGGTTCCGCTGGTCGAAGAAGGATGGCTTTCAAAGCCCGAGACCCGAATGATTGTTAAAAAATATCTTCTTCCGTTAAAAACACGGCAGATTGACACCCTGATTCTGGGCTGCACTCACTACCCGCTTCTCAAACCGATTATCCAGCACAAAATCGGCAAACGGGTTCGTGTGATCAGCTCTTCCACTGCGGTTGCGGAACAAATCAGGGGCTTTATTTCATCTTCGCCGGAAATTGACCGAAAACTCTCAAAAAACGGGCAATCTGAATTTTACGTTTCAGACCTCACCCCGCAGTTTGAAAAAACAGCCAAATCCGTCATCCGCCAGCCGATTCACCTCAACCACGTCAGCCTATAATTCAAAAACCAATCAAACTTCTTAATCTTTACCTATGCTCCACTTCCCCCCAAAAAAACAATTCCAGCTTTTTTTTAAAATTCAATAGCGATTCGAAGATTTTTTTAAAATTTGGCAGCCACAATATATAGAATATCCCCAAATCAAAAAAACCGCCCACTTTTATCGATAGTGTGAACTATTGAAAAATTTTGCAATAGTGTCGATTTGGCTACCATGCCACAACTTTAATAAAGCCGAAATCGATTTTCAAATCTTGGGGCTTAATAGAGGTTCGCAAAAAAACAATAACCCTTGACGATATTATCTTTTTGGGTTATATTCTTTTTATGATTAAATCCTTTAAATGCAAAGAGACCGAAAGCATATTTCAGGGACGATTCTCGAAAAAATTGCCAAATGCAATCATTGCTGTCCGGTTAACTTATGAAAAATATCAATATGTTAAAAATATAAACCCCGGTCAAGTTGCAATTTTGGAAAATAGTTTTTCTATTTATTTTACAGCGATTGTTTTATTTTTGATTTTTTAATCTAAATTAA
>JAJRPH010000420.1 GCA_024280875.1 Deltaproteobacteria bacterium
AAACCGATAATGCCCGGTGTTTTAATCGTTGAGGGAATGGTTCAGGCGGGTGCATTGCTGTTGGCGGAGAGCTTATCATCGGAAACTCATGCGCAGGTCTGTTTTTCAGGAGTGGACCGAGCCCGGTTCAGGGCTCCTGTTATTCCGGGAGATCAGCTGATTTTTGAAGTGGAAATAGTCAAGCAGCGTTCCCGAGTTGTTAAAATGAGCGCTAAGGCTTTTGTAGATAATAACCGCGTTGCAGAAGCAAAACTGATGGCTTTGATCGGAGGAGAAGAATGATACATCCAACCGCAATAATTGATCCGAATGCAGAGATTGATTCCAAAGTTGAAATCGGGCCTTTTTCGATTGTTAACGGAAATGTATCCATTGGTTCCGGGACGTTTATCGGGCCGCATGTAACGATTGACCCGTATGTTGAGATTGCGCCGAACTGTCAGATATTTCAATATGCCTCCATCGGGGCGGCTCCCCAGGCAGTCAAGTTTAAGGGAGAAAAAACCTATTTGAAGATAGGCCGGAATACGGTGATTCGCGAATTCGCCACGTTAAATCGCGGGACAGCGTTCGGGGGCGGGGTAACCGAGATCGGTGAGGACAATTTTTTAATGGCCTACACCCATGTTGCCCATGACTGTAAGACCGGTAAAGGCGTTATTATGGCAAATAATGCGACCCTTGCCGGGCATATTACCATTGGAGATTATGTAATTATCGGCGGTTTGGTTGCCATTCATCAGTTTGTCAGAATCGGCGAGCACGCCTATATCGGCGGAAAATCAGCAGTTGTTAAGGATATCCCTCCGTATGTGATGGTAGCCGGGGATCGGGCGACGTTGCATGGATTGAACAAAGTCGGGTTAAAACGGCATGAGTTTTCCACCAATACATTATCTCAGCTGAAAAAGGCGTACCGAATCATTTTCCGTATTGGTCTGACTGTGAATGAGGCGGTGGATCGAGTGCTGGCGGAAGTTGAGAATATTCCGGAAGTCCTGACGCTGGTCAATTTTATCAAATCCACCGAGCGTGGGGTTACCAGATAAACTTATTTCAACTTAGATTTTATATTTATGATAGATTGTAGCAATGAATAAGCGTATTGGATTAATTGCCGGAAGCGGTTCCTTCCCGATTATTTTTTCGAAAAAAGCGGCAGAAAGAGGCTTTCGTGTCTATGCCGTCGGTTATCATGATAATACTGATCCGGTGTTGCCTGAATACGTTGAATCCATTGAAATGATACATATCGGCCAGATAAAACGATTAATTTCTTTTTTTAAAAAAAATCGTATCAGCGAAGCGGTAATGATCGGAGCGATTAAAAAACCGGGCGCAATCCTTGATATAAGACCTGATCTGAAGGCAATTTCATTAATTGCCAGCATGAGACATATTACACATGATGACGGTATTTTAAGAGCTTTTGCAAAAGCCCTCGAAGATGAAGGTATCATTATACGGTCCTCAACATTTTTATTGCCTGAGCTTCTGGCGGAAAAAGGGTGCTGGACAAAGCGTAAACCCGCGAAAAATGAAAAACCTGATATCTCATTGGGCTGGAAGATGGCAAAAGGGATAGGCCGTCTCGATATAGGTCAATGCGTGGTTGTCTCAAATGGTTCAGTGATGGCGGTAGAGGCAATTGATGGCACTGACAGTACCATAAGACGCGGAGGGAAATTGTGCAAAGGCGATGCTGTTGTGACAAAGGTTTGTAAACCGATACAGGATTTCAGATTTGACGTTCCGGCAGTTGGCGCCCAGACAATCAGGACGATGCATGAGTCGGGTGCATCCGTGCTTGTGATTGAAGCGGGGCGGTCACTGGTTTTTGAAAAAGAAGAAATGATCAGTCTGGCAAACCAGTGGGGAATTACGATCATGGCAATGGAAAAAGAGGCGTAGTGTCGCGTCAACGCTAAACTGACGCATATTGCTTGTCCTTTTCCCCGCCTGCTTTGTTACGACTTGAGTTGCGTAGCCTACTATGTCCCCCAAGTCGCGCCTTGCAGACATAAAAAATTACGGCGCAATCTTGCGCTATTTCATCCTTGACGAGACAGTAGGCAGAATAACTATATTCTTATTTTAAGGGAATGCATCTGATGAAAAAAATTCGGGCCGCAGTGATCGGTGTTGGATATCTGGGCAAATTCCATGCTGAAAAATATGCGAAAATGGAGAATATTGAACTGGTCGGTGTTGTTGACAGTCGCAAGGCACAGGCTGATGGAATCGCCCAAAAAGTCGGTGCGCCGGCGTTTTTTGATTACAGAGAATTGTTTGGCCGTGTGGATGCCGTCAGTATTGCCGTTCCCACCCCTTTGCATTTTGAGATCGGAAAAGCATTTTTAGAGCATGGCATTGATGTATTGATTGAAAAGCCGATTACAACGACCGTTGAAGAGGCGGATGAACTGATTGAAATAGCCGATAAAAAAAATCTGGTGCTCCAGGTCGGTCAGCTGGAGCGCTTTAATCCTGCGGTAACAGCGGTCCAGCATCTTGTCGAACATCCGATTTTTATTGAATCCAATCGGTTGGGTATTTACAAGGAGCGCGGGACCGATGTGAGTGTTGTGCTGGATCTGATGATT
>JAJRPH010000421.1 GCA_024280875.1 Deltaproteobacteria bacterium
ATCTAAATTTCAGTCATTGCGAGGAGTGGAACGACGAAGCAATCTTTATAACGACGAAGCAATCTTTATATTGATGCGGAGATTGCTTCGCTTTGCTCGCAATGACATGCAAGGACATAGGCTTTTTAATTCAATCAGCACGTATGATGATAATGATGATGATGGAAATTGGGAAAGCATAATGAAAGGGGAAGCTATTGAAGGGGTTACTTGCAGCTTTACAGTTTTTATCTGTACTGCCGATTCATCAGCAATTCGAAGCAGATGATATCGGGCGTTCTCAAGTCTGGTTTCCGATGGTCGGTCTGATCATAGGGGTTTGTGCGGCAATGGTATATGGGTTAACCCTGCTGCTGGAATTGCCGGTTTTTGTTTCGGGTCTGGCAGGCGTCATGGCATTGGCCGCATTTTCAGGTTTTTTCCACTTAGACGGTGTGGCGGATACGGCAGATGGTTTTTTCAGTTCCCGGACCCGTTCGCAGATGCTGGATATTATGAGAGACAGTCGAATCGGAACCATGGGCGCGATCGGGATTTTTAGCGTTTTGGCATTTAAATGGGCGGCCCTGATCAGCCTGATACCGTCTGCGGGGTGGCGGGTTCTTGTTTTAGCTCCCATCGTTGGAAGGGCCGGCCAGGTCATAACCATGACATATATGCCCTATGCACGGCCCAAAGGCGGTCTGGCTTCGGTGTTTCTTGCCCATTGTTCGAGACAAACGGCTTTGAAGGGGATACTTTTTTGTCTGGCAGCCGCTGTTATACTATGTGGGATGAGGGGAATTTTGTCTTTAATCATAGCCGGTATCTTCGGCGTATGTTTCAACTTTTGGTGTTTGCGTAAAATCAACGGCATGACCGGGGATACGCTTGGAGCAGTGAGCGAAGGGCTTGAAATGGTGCTTATGTGCGCCATGTGTATGGGCACTTAACAGATGAAAAATTATAAACTGCAAAACATGCCCTGCCGGCTGGGAACTACGTCCTATATAATTCCGGATGATATTTTGCCCAATCTCCGATTTCTGGCGGACCGGGTGGATGATGTGGAATTGGTGCTGTTTGAGTCGGATGAATACTCCAATCTTCCCGCAAAAGCAGATGTCGTTGAAATGGCAAAAATTGCGGATGACAACGGACTGACCTTTACCGTGCATTTGCCCCTGGATGCTTGGCCGGGATCGGTTGATGAAAATGTTCGGAAGCATTCCATGGAAAAATGGTTCCGTGTGATGGATTTGATGGAATCTCTGGAGCCTTTCGGTTGGATTGTGCACTTAAATGATGCCCCGAGAAACGGCCATAGGGCACTGGCAGACTGGCAGGATCAATGCGGGAAATCATTAGATAATTTGACCATGCGGATGGATCCTTTTCTGCTGTGCATTGAAACCCTGGGCTATGATTACAACCGGGTCTGGCCGATGGTAGAAGACAAAAAATGTCCAGTGTGTCTGGATATCGGTCATCTGGTAGTCAATGGGTATGATGTTGCAGGTTATTGTGACGCATGGTTAAAGCACACCCGGGTGCTGCATGTTCACGGGGTGAATCAGGCCGGAAGAGATCACGTGGATTTAAGCCATCTGGACAGCGAACTTCTGCGATATCTGCTGATGAATATAGAAAATGAAAAGGGCGAACCAAAGGTAATGACTTTAGAGATTTTCAGCCGGAAAGATTTTGAAAAATCAATTGATGTCATGAAAAGGCTTTTGCATGAAGAATAAAGTAATTCTGATAACGGGAGGCGGAAGGAGCGGCAAAAGCAGTTATGCGCTTGAAATTGCTGAATCATATGCGCGCAAGGCCTTTATTGCTACTGCCGAGGCGTTTGACGATGAAATGGCTGAGCGGATTTCCCGTCATCAGAAAGAAAGAAGCAATGATTTTACAACCATTGAAGAAGCCATTCACTTGGCGGATATGCTGGCAAATGTCCCGGCTGACAAACAGGTGGTGGTGATTGACTGCATTACTGTCTGGCTGGGGAATTTGATGCATCACCTGGGAATTGATGAAACAAACTCCCCGCCGGTGGATCGCTTTTTAAAAGTGCTTGCGTCACCTCCGTGCGATATTGTGATTGTGAGCAATGAAGTTGGTATGGGACTGATTCCGGAAAATGCCATGTCCCGTGTCTACAGGGATCTGGCCGGTTCCGTGAACCAGAAAATCGCCGCCCTCGCTAATGAGGTTTTTCTGGTTGTCAGCGGGATCCCATTAAAAATCAAATAGGCTATTCTTAAACAGAATTCAGGAGAAAAAATAAATGTTGAAAACTCAAATTGAACTCGCCCGTGAAGGTGTTTTAACCGATATTATGAAAACGGTTGCCTTTCAGGAAAGTCTTTCGGAAGAACTCATTTGCCAGCGGGTGGCTACCGGCGAAATCGTGATCCCGTGCAATCCGAAACGAAGCAACCAGAAAGTGGTCGGCATCGGTAAAGGACTGCGGACCAAGATCAATGCATCCATCGGCACATCGTCTGATATCTGTGATATTGAAATGGAAGTCCGCAAAGCGAAGATCGCTGAAGAAGAAGGTGCGGATACTTTGATGGAATTGTCCGCCGGCGGAGACCTTGACGGAATCAGGCGGGCGGTGATTGGAGCAGTTGACCTGCCGGTGGGAAACGTGCCCCTGTATCAGGCGTTTTGCGAGGCGGCTCGCCAGTATGGGGATCCCAACAAACTGGACCCGGAATACCTGTTTGATCTGATTGAAATGCAGCTGGCTGATGGCTTGAGTTTTATGGCGATTCATTGCGGGATCAATCAATTTTCTATTGAACGCCTTCGCAAACAGGGATACCGGTACGGCGGCCTGGTGTCAAAAGGCGGCACATTTTTAGTCTCCTGGATGGATCGTAATAATGCGGAAAACCCGTTATATGAACAGTTTGACCGGGTATGTTCGCTCATGAAAAAATATGACGCGGTTTTGTCTTTAGGCAACGGCATCCGGGCCGGGGCGATCCATGACAGTCATGATCGCGCCCAGATGGCGGAAATGATCATCAACTGTGAGCTGGCGGAACTCGGGAGGGACATGGGGTGCCAGATGATGGTGGAAGGGCCGGGGCATGTGCCCTTAGATGAAATCGAAAGCAATATCATGCTGGAAAAACGCATGAGCGGCGGGGCACCGTATTACGTGCTCGGTCCTCTGCCGGCAGATACCGGTGCCGGATATGACCACATAACTGCGGCCATCGGTGCTGCTAATTCCAGCCGTCATGGCGCGGATCTGGTTTGTTATATTACTCCCTCAGAGCATCTGGCGCTTCCCAGTGAGGAAGATGTCCGTGAAGGTGTTCGGGTTACCCGCCTGGCCTGCCGGATCGGAGACATTGCCAAATACCCGGACCGCCGTGAAACCGAAAAACAGGCGGCCATGGCTCGTCGTGATATGCGGTGGGATGATTTGTCACAACTGCTCATGTATCCGGATGTGGCGGCGGGCATACGAAACAGCCGTGAACCGGCAAAGGAAGAAACCTGTTCTATGTGCGGTGATTTCTGTGCCATGAAAAAGGGGATTGAGGTGTTTAAAGACGATATTGCACTGTGTAAGACAAAAGAAGGTGGAAGGTGAGCTTTTCTTCAGTCTTTATCCCGATTCAAAAAGGTATAAATTTGTGAAATTATTAAACGATACAATTGCAAACATCGTTGCACCAGATGAGAAAATTGAAAATGAAGCATTAGAACGTTTGCGCAATCAGGCTCGGCCGGCTGGCAGTCTGGGAATCATGGAACCTATTTCTGCCCGCCTGGCAGGTATTGCCGGAAAAATTGACGTTCGCCTCGACCGGAAGATTATTGTAACGTGTGCTGGTGATCATGGGGTGGTTGAAGAAGGCGTCAGCCTGTTTCCCCAGGAAGTCACCTCTCAGATGGTTTATAATTTTGTCAACGGCGGCGCATCGATCAGTGTGCTGGCGAATCATGCCGGGGCAGAGGTCCGGGTGGCGGACATCGGGGTCAATTTTGATTTTGAACCGGATTTGCCGATATTTCAGAAAAAAGTGAAAAAAGGGACGGCAAATTTTACCAAAGGTCCGGCCATGTCCCGTGATGAGGCTGTGGCAAGTATTGAAGCCGGGATATCTATTATTGACGCGTTGGTGGCGGAAAACAGGCCGGATATGATCGGAACCGGTGATATGGGCATCGGCAATACCACACCATCCACTGCCATTATCGCCGTTTTTTCAAAACTGCCGGTGGCTGATCTGACCGGCCGAGGCACTGGTATTGATGATGAAGGGCTTAAGCTGAAGATTGAAGTCATAGAAAAGGGCATTGAATTGAACCAGCCCGATCCGTCTGACCCAATAGACGTGCTCTCAAAAGTCGGCGGACTTGAAATCGGCGCGCTGGGCGGCCTGGTCATCGGCGCAGCCGCACACGGTATCCCGGTTGTTTGTGATGGATTGATCTCAACTGCCGGGGCGTTGATTGCCTGTGAACTGGCCCCTTCTGCCAAAGCATATTTGTTTGCAAGTCATCAATCACAGGAAGCAGGGCACCGGTTCATGCACGAGCGTCTGGGTCTTGATCCATTGCTTGATCTTCAGTTCCGTCTAGGGGAGGGTACTGGCTCGGCAGTTGCCATGGAATTGCTTGATGCATCGACCAGAATACTTGCTGATATTAAAACATTTGTCGAGGTGGGAATTGTTGATGTGAATTAAATCTTTGTAATTCGTTAACACAGTATGAGAAAACAATTTATCAATTACTTTAAAAAAGAGAATAAAGAATAAGGTTGGATCCAAAAAGAGAAAATAAAAATAAAGCACCCTGTATCGCAATACTGGGGACCGGGTCGGATGTGGGTAAAAGTATTGTTACCACTGCCCTTTGCCGGATATTTTATCAGAGGGGTGTTTTAGTGGTGCCGTTTAAGGCCCAGAATATGTCCAATAATTCCGGGGTTACGCCTGAAGGCCTTGAAATGGGCCGGGCCCAGATCGTTCAGGCTGAAGCCGCAGGTTTAATTCCCCATGTGGATATGAATCCCGTGCTGTTAAAACCCAGCGGTAAATCCGGATCACAGGTGGTTCTATTCGGCAAAGCCATGGGCAATCAGAGTGCTACAGCTTACTGTAAGAATAATGCCGATCTGTTTAATGTCGCCGGCAGCGCATTAGACAGGTTAAGAGACACCTATGATCTGGTGGTCATGGAAGGGGCGGGATCATGCGCGGAAGTCAATCTTATGGAAAATGATATCGTCAATTTCCGGATGGCGCGATATGCGGATGCGGATGTGATTTTAGTGGCCGATATTGATAAAGGCGGTGTGTTTGCCCAGATTGTGGGGACTTTAGAATGCCTGCCAAAACAGTTTCGGCAAATGGTTAAAGGTTTTGTAATCAACCGGTTTCGAGGGGATGTTCAGCTATTTGAAGACGGGGTGCAATGGATCGAAGAAAAGACAAACTTGCCGGTTGTCGGGGTGATTCCGTGGTTTAATGACATCAAAATTGATGACGAGGATTCCGTGGCTATTGAATCCTTGGATAATTTTTCCAAAGACATAAATAAAGCGATCCCCAAAATAGCGGTCATCCGGCTGCCGTATATTTCCAATTTTACAGACATCAATCCATTGAAACAATTCGGCGGTGTTCAGGTCATGTATGTCGTAACGCCCAGGGATCTCAGAGAATTTCAGGCGGTCATCCTTCCGGGGTCTAAAAATACCCGAAATGATCTGGCATGGCTGAAACAGACCGGGTGGATGACGCGTTTGCAGTCTTATGCGGAAAACGGGGGCCATATGCTGGGCATCTGCGGTGGATTCCAGATGCTGGGCAAATATGTGGATGACCCGGACGGGGTTGAAGCAGATCCGGGAAGATCAGCCGGTCTCGGTTTGCTGGATGTTGAGACTGTTTTAAAGGCATCGAAAACCACCACCCTGTCTTCCTTTTCATGGAACAAAGGGCAAGGTGTGGGCTATGAGATTCATATGGGGCAGACAAGACGGCTTTCCGGTTCCCCTATGCTGGAAGTTTGCAAACGAAATGACGTTTCATGCCATGACAAAGACGGGTGTGTCTCAGAAAATAAACGCGTCATGGGAACCTATATGCACGGTTTTTTTGATACACCGGATATCCTTAAAAAGTGGCTGAAACATATCGGCGTAAACGGGGTTGATGTGCCGGAGGTTTATGGCTTAAACGCCCGTATTTTGGAATATGACCGGCTGGCGGAACATGTGAGGGCGAATGTGGATATGGATCAGGTTTTAACCCTGTCAACCAGAATACCTCCGGCTACTCATTAAACTTCTTCCGACTGACGGATGTCATCACCAGGCGGAATCCCAGGTAGTTTTCTTTAAAATCGTGGTTCACGCTGGCACGATAGGTGCTGCGCATTTCATGAGACGAATTGCACCAGCTACCCCCGCGAATTACCCGTTTTGTCCCTGTGCCGGTAATCAGCGGGTTGTTTGGTTTATGCTTTTTGTAAGCAGTTTCACTATACATGTCCAGGCACCATTCATACACATTTCCGCTCATGTCGTAGAGGCCGAGCCTGTTCGGGAGCTTAGTGCCCACCGGCTGCGAGGTCATGCCGCTGTTGCCTGAATACCAGGCAAGGGCGTCAAGGTTCTTGCCACCGGAATATTTATGGAGTTTGCCGCAGCTTCTGGCCGCATACTCCCATTCCGCTTCCGTGGGGAGCCGGAAATGGTATTTGCCTTTGTTAAAGGATATCAGTTTCTGGATAAATTCCCGGGCTTCATTCCATGAAATTTGCTCCACCGGATAGTCTTGTCCCATTTTAAACCAGGAAGGGTTATAGTTGTAAAGTCTGACTTTTTTCCAGAATGCATTGGCCATCACTTTTTTCCAGTCAGCCTGGGTGACCAGGAATTTTCCCATCCAAAAGCCTTCAATAAAAAC
>JAJRPH010000422.1 GCA_024280875.1 Deltaproteobacteria bacterium
AAAAAATGACTTGCCGGATGCGCCGGTGAAGGATTTTTATAAAGTATGCCTTCAGGATCATTCAATTAACAAGACATTGAAAAAAAATGGCAAATTGGATTTGTATGCTTTCGCAGTATATATTGTATGTCATGAGTTGATTCACATTGTTCGTTTCAGGAGGTTTCTTCAGCATTTTGACGCACCTTCCAATGAAAAAATGAATGAAGAAGTCCGAGTCCATGTTAAAACGCATGAAATTCTCCATAAGATCAATATAAAAAAATTAGGACCGGTGCTGGAATTTTATAAAAACTGGCGGCTGGCGCCGGCTGGGCTGAAAAAATTATAAAATTTTTTTTCAGACCCTTGACAACCTCAAAAAATTAACTATATTCTTTGTGATTTTAAATTACTGTGCTGTTGTGCAGTTGCTTGAAATCGTTTTAAAAATAAACAGGAGATGCATCAAAATGCCGATTTACGAATATGAATGTGCGAAATGTGGGCATATTCATGAAATAATGCAGAAAATGTCGGACAAACCACTTTCCAAATGCCCTAATTGTTCGGGGATGCTTCACAAGATAGTTTCACAAAGCTCATTTCATTTAAAAGGATCCGGCTGGTATGTAACTGATTATGCTAATAAATCGAATAGTTCTTCTGCCCCGGTGAATAATAAAGAAATTAAAAAATCCAAAAAAAAATCATCTGAAAAAATAACAACCAGCAAAAAAGAAAGTTCTAATTAATCGTTATCAGATGATGGTTAAAAATATTGTTGACCAGAGTGAATATTAAATTTTGCGCTGGTTTTCGATATATTGGAATGACTTTTTCAAATGATGATTGATTTTACTAACGAATAATAAAACTCAAAAATGGAAAAGGAGAAGAAGTAAAATGAAAATCAGACCATTACAAGATCGAATTCTGGTTAAACGGGTTGAAGAGGAATCAAAGACCAAGGGTGGAATCATTATTCCGGATAGCGCAAAAGAAAAACCCGCTGAAGGCGTTGTTGTGGCCGTTGGTAACGGTAAACGTGGTGATGACGGTAAACTGATCGCACTGGACGTTAAAAAAGGCGACCGTGTACTATTTGCCAAATATGCCGGCACAGATGTAAAAATTAATGATGAAGAACACTTAATCATGCGTGAAGATGATATCTTGGGAATAATTGAATAAACGAATTGGAGGTTGATTATTATGAGTGCAAAAGAAATTAAATACGGTGCCAAGGCCCGTGAAAAAATGCTTAGTGGGGTGCAGCAGCTGTCTGATGCAGTGGCAGTTACCCTGGGTCCCCGGGGTCGCAATGTTGTTATTGATAAATCATGGGGTTCCCCGACGGTTACCAAAGACGGTGTAACGGTTGCCAAAGAGATGGAACTTGAAGATAAGTTTGAAAACATGGGCGCACAGATGGTGAAGGAAGTTGCCAGCAAGACAAGTGATATGGCCGGTGACGGTACAACCACCGCGACTATTCTGGCTCGTGCAATCTATGAAGAAGGTTTAAAACTGGTTGCTGCCGGCAACAATCCCATGTCAATCAAGCGCGGTATCGATAAAGCCATTGAAGTTGCTGTTAAAGAACTGGCAAAGAGCAGCCGCTCTGCGACCGACCAGCGTGAAATCGCTCAAATCGGAACTATTTCCGCCAATAACGATGAAACCATTGGTAATATTATTGCCGAAGCCATGGATAAAGTCGGTAAAGAAGGCGTTATTACCGTTGAAGAAGCCAAGTCAATGGAAACCAGCTTAGATGTCGTGGAAGGTATGCAGTTTGACCGCGGATATATTTCACCTTATTTTGTGACCGATTCTGAAAAAATGACGGTCAACCTCAGCGAGCCCTATATCCTGATCAATGAAAAGAAAATCAGCAACATGAAGGATATGCTGCCGATTCTGGAGCAAATTTCAAAAATGGGCAAACCGCTGATGATCATTGCTGAAGACATTGACGGCGAAGCTCTGGCAACACTGGTTGTGAACAAGTTGAGAGGCACATTAAACGTTGCCGCAGTGAAAGCACCGGGTTTTGGTGACAGAAGAAAAGCCATGCTGGAAGACATTGCGGTTCTGACCGGTGGTCAGGTTATTTCTGAAGATGTCGGCATCAAGCTTGAAAATATTACGATTGATGATCTGGGACATGCCAAGAGTATTACCATTGACAAAGATAATACGACAGTTATTGATGGCGCCGGTGCCAGAGCCGCTCTTGAAGGCCGTGTAAAACAGATTCGGGCACAGATTGAAGAAACCACTTCTGATTATGATCGTGAGAAACTTCAGGAACGCCTGGCCAAACTGATTGGTGGTGTTGCAGTAATTAATGTGGGTGCTGCTACGGAAACGGAAATGAAAGAAAAGAAAGCAAGGGTAGAAGATGCGTTAAACGCAACCCGTGCTGCCGTGGAAGAAGGTATCGTGCCGGGCGGCGGCGTTGCTCTGATTCGTTGTCTTGAAATGCTGGAAAAAATTAAAATCAAGGCTGAACAGAAATTAGGGGTTAAAGTCGTCATGCGTGCCCTTGAAGCACCTCTGCGACAGATTGCCGATAATTCCGGTTATGAAGGCTCTGTTGTTATAGATAAAGTCAAATCTTTGGAAGGTGCTTTCGGTTACAATGCTGATACAAATACCTATGAAGATCTGATTGCAGCCGGTGTCATTGACCCGACTAAAGTTGTCAGGTTTGCATTGCAGAATGCCGGAAGCGTTGCTTCTCTCATGCTCACTACCGAAGCCATGATAGCTGAAAAACCTTCTGAAAACGAAGGTGGCGGAATGCCTGGCGGCGGAATGCCTGGTGGAATGGGCGGAATGGGTGGCATGGGCGGCATGATGTAACCCATACCTAATTCCTTTTTTTTATGATATATTGTTTAAATGCCTTCACGCAATAATGCGTGAAGGCATTTTCATTTAGTTCTAACGAATCTGATACAAAAGGCCCAGGTTTGCTAAAATTAAATAAACAAGACGGCCTGCTTGGCTTTTTTGTGCGCAGACGGCCGAACCATTTGACTTGACACTTCCCGTGTTGTCGGATAGTTTTCGTTTAATAATTTTTTTTGCGCGTGTGCGCAATGAAGATAAAGTTTTATAAAAAAAGATTGCGGTTTTCGGGAGTGATGGACAATTAATTTAATGGAATGGGAGACTTCTTCTTATGGTTTCTGAAAAGCTTGATGTCATTCATATGATATTAAACGCCAGTTTAATGGTTCAGTTTGGGATGCTGCTGTTGTTTCTGTTCTCGGTTGCTTCCTGGGCTATTATCCTGATCAAGTATTTTCAAATCCGAAAAGCGTATAAAGAATCCGCGTTTTTTGTTGAATATTTCTGGAAGTCCAAGGACTTTTCTGATGCGTTTTCCAGGGCAAAAGGATTGCAGTTCAGTCCCATTGCCCGGGCCTTTCGCATTGCATATCTTGAGTTGCGGAAGGTTCACACGGAGGGGCTTTCCCGGGGAAACCAAACTGATGAAAAACAGAGTACCCGGGATGAAGGTGTTATCGGTTTTGAAAATGTCAAGAGGGCATTGCACCGGTCAAGCAATACGGAAAGTATTCGATTGACCCAGATGATACCATTTCTGGCGACTACCGGGAATACGGCGCCGTTTATCGGGTTGTTTGGAACCGTATGGGGAATCATGAATTCATTTCACAGCATTGCTTTCCAGAAAGGATCCGCAACGATTGCGGCCGTTGCCCCGGGGATATCGGAAGCCCTGGTTGCGACAGCTGCAGGACTTGCCGTGGCCATCCCGGCGGTTATTGCCTATAATTATTTTACCCAGAAGATAAGAATTATTGAATCCGAACTAGACAGTTTTTCATCCGATTTTTTAAATATCATTGAAAGAGAGCTGATTCTATCCAGGGAGGTTTAAAAATGGCATTCAGTCGTAATAACCATGACGCATTGATGTCTGACATAAATGTTACCCCGTTTGTTGATGTTATGTTGGTGCTGCTGATTATCTTTATGGTCACAGCCCCGATGATGGTTCAGGGCGTTAATGTATCTCTTCCTGAGACTGAAAATTCGGACAGCATTGCTACTGAAGATGATCCGTTGATCGTATCGATTGATAAGGACAATAAGATTCTGATCAATGATTTTGAAGTGGGGATTGATTTTTTAAAGGAAAAGTTGATAACGATTTTTAAAAACCGTTCGGCTAAAAATGTTTTTTTAAAAGCAGACAAGAATATTCCTTACGGTACCGTCGTTAGAGTCATGTCTGAGATCAAAGGCGCCGGCGTTGAAAAACTCGGAATGGTGACCTTGCCGCTGGATACCCGTGAAGACAAATCCTAAGCATGATAGAATCTTTAAAAAACTCTACAAATAAATGATACAGCCTGCTGCTTTAATAGTTTACGATATTGACAATCAAATCCGAAGTTTTTTGATTTTTGCGCTGATATCGTTTCTCTGCCATATTTTAATTTTTTCTTTGATTGCGTTTGTTCATTTTCCCTCTTCATTTGAACGGCGGATTGTATCGCCGCCTTCAATCAGTATTGATCTTCTGGCGTTTAACCCGGAAACGCCGCAGCCTTCGGCAAAAGCTGAAAATTCTGTTGAGCCCCCTCCGGATGCTTTGGTTCCCAAGGATTCCATGGATCAGCTGATTGATAAAATAGCAAAAATGCCGGTTATCAGCCAGCCGGAGACCTTGCCGGTTAAAAAAGGATTGCAGAAGAAAAAGAACCCTGCGAATTATGTGGTAGAAAAACCTCAAAAACGGAAAAAAACTAAAAAGCCGCTGAAAAAAAAAGAAGATTGATACGGCAGAGATCCTTCAAAAAGCCGTAAAAAGAATTGAAAAAGAGTCAGAAACATCTCATCCGAAATCGATTTCGGATCGAATTACAAGTTTGAAAAAAGAGGTCCAAAACCAAACCGGCAAACAGTCCGTATCAACTTCCATTACGGCTAATTCCGGCAGCTCATACCCAAAGGATTTTAGTCAGATTGAAATTTTTCAGGCGGAAGTATCGGTTCGTATGAAAAACAATTGGGTGTTTTCCGAGAAACTGGCCGGAAAAACCAATGGATTGGAAAGCCGACTGGTCATAAAAGTGTTACCGGATGGTACAATTACCGATGTGTGGTTTGAAAAGCGTTCCGGCAATGCATATTTGGATAATTCCGCTTATAAAACGGTTATGAAATCAAATCCGTTGCCCCCGCTGCCGAAAGGACTTGCCTATTATCATCTGGTTCTTGGATTTACGCCTTCCGGCCTTCATCAATAAAAATTTAATTTAAATCATCAGAAAGCCAATGGCGCAATTTATGAAAATGAAATTAAAAAATAGTATCTTCATGGTTGGTTATGTGCTGCTGATATGTTTATTTTTCAGTCCTCAATGCTGTTTTGCGGATTATGATTACATTAAAATCAGTGACCCGTTTTTAAATAAAATACCGGTTGCCGTTCCTGTCTTTAAAAGTCTGTCCGAAGAATCTGCTGGAAAAGAGATTTCGGTTAAGGCATCAGATCTGGTTAATGAATTTCTTGCCTTTACCGGTTATTTCAAAATGATTGATCGTGAGGCATTCTTAGAAGATCTTCAGGTAAAGGGGATTACGGGGCCTGCAATAAACTTCGACAACTGGAGGGATATCGGCGCTGAGCTGCTGATTACCGGTGGCGTAAGCATAAAAGACGAACATCTTCAAATTGAATTTCGGTTGTTTGATACGTTTAAATCGGAACTGCTTTTCGGCAAACGTTACAAGGGGCGCCTGGATGATCAGCGTAAAATTGTGCGGCGGTTCTGCAGTGAAATGGTTTATCGATTAACCGGAAATCGAGGCATTTTTGAAAGCATGATCGCATTTGTCTCCACGACATCGGGGAACAAGGAAATTTTTACCTGTGAATTTGACGGTTATGACGTAAAACAG
>JAJRPH010000423.1 GCA_024280875.1 Deltaproteobacteria bacterium
AACAGTGAAGATGATTATGAGTTTGTCGCAGAATTTATGGGTCAGGAGTTTAATATTAAGCGGGTTGGCACGGACGGTGATGTCGATGTGGCCGCAGACCTGATGGAGCAGTGGGATTCTGAAGCAGATGCAATCAGCCTGGGGGGATTGAATTTTAATTATGCAATCGGTTCCAGTCGTTCCATGGATAAACAGACGAAAAAGGTTGATTCGCTGAAGTCCCGGATTTCTTCACCGGCAACCACCGGAGAAAAGCTGCGCCGGGTATCTTTTGAATGGGCCATTCGGCATTTACAGTTTAAGTTTGGTAATAATTATTTTAACCATACCAAAGTTCTCTTTTTGTCCGGTATGCTGAATTATAATATTGCAAAGGTTATTTCCGAATACACGGATAATTTGACGTTTGCGGATCCTTTATTTGAAAACGGCATCCCTAAGTTTTTGAATTCAATCAAGGATCTTGAAATGTATGCCAAAGGTGTCCATGATATCCTGGAATGGGTGCCCAGCAAGCGTTTTGCATCATCGGCCATGCCGCTGCGGCAATGGAATGACTATCTCCGGCGCAAGGCCATTCAAAAAGCAAATATTATTGTTGTGCCGAGCTATGATTTTTATGATTACCTGAAAGACTGCGGCCTTGAGGAACTGGGCGGGAAAACAATTATTACGGCAACCGTGTATGAAGACCGCATTCAGTTTTTGCAGGAACGGGGCGTTGATGTTGTCATTGACTGTACCCCGAAAATCCTGGAGCAGGTTGTCGGTTTTAATGTGCTGGAGGCCATGATTTCCGCTGCTCTTGATATAACGGTAGATGAAGTCAGCGACGATGACCTTCTGGAAGTCATCAGTGAACATAACCTGGATCCTAGGGTTATCTATCCCCAGGGTGAATTCCGGCGGGTGAACCGGTTTGCATTCGTCATTCATCCTCTTTCCCAGGAGCAGTTGAAAAAGGATCCGACCATACAGTTGGCCGCCCGATTTGCGCCGAAGGGATTTATGGATGCGGTGGAGAAGATCATTGCCTATTCTCCGCCGTTTATTTATTCCAAAGTTACCGGAATCAAATCTCCCACAGGAGTTGAGACGGAAGGCTGGTTGATTACAGTGGGCGGAACTCCCAAACAGATGCTTGCTCACAGTGCTGAATTCACATATAAGAGGCTCCTGCAGGCTGCTAAGATGGCCAAACGCATGGGAGCCCAGATTATGGGCCTGGGTGCGTTTACAAAAGTCGTGGGGGATGCCGGAAAAACCGTTGCCAAACTGGCGGATATTCCCATTACCACCGGAAACAGCTATAGTGCTTCCGGAGCGCTCTGGGCGGCCGCTGATGCGGTGAGACGCATGGGGCTGATCAATGTCGTCAAAGGGAAGAAATTAAAAGCAAAAACTATGGTTGTGGGAGCCACCGGCGCTATCGGATCAGTCTGCTGCCGTCTTCTGGCAATGGCATTTACCGATCTTTACATGGTTGATGTCCGGCATTCAAAGCTTCTTGCACTGAAAGAGTCCATCCTGGATGAAACCCCGGACACAAATATTGAAATTTCAACCCGGGCGGATAAGTACTTAGGGGTCATGGATGTCATTGTGACAGCAACATCCAGAGGCGGTGGAAAAAGCGTTATTGATATCATGATGGTCAAACCGGGTTGTGTTATTACCGATGTGGCAAGGCCCCTTGACTTGAGCTCGGAAGATGTTGCCAAGCGACCGGATGTTCTCGTCATTGAATCGGGTGAGATTTTGCTGCCCGGAAAAAATGTTGAGATGAAAGATATTGGACTTCCCCCGAAAGTAGCGTATGCTTGCCTGGCGGAAACTATTGTACTGGCCCTCGAAGGTCGATATGAGGTTTTTACCATTGGCCGGGAAATCGAATGGCAGAAGGTCAAGGAAATCTATAAGCTGGGTATCAAGCATGGGATGAAGCTGGCGGCCATATCCGGGGTGAATGGTATTTATTCGGACGCGGATATTGCCGAAGTGGCACGACTGGCAAAAGAAGCCAGGAAATTAGAAGGTGGAAAGAAAAAGGTAGTAAGGTAGAAATTTTATGTTTGAAATAAATCACGCCATGGCGTGATTGTGGAGATGATCTATGATTATCGGTTTTGTTCAGACAAAAGGAGGGACCGGGAAAAGTACGCTGGCCGTCAATACTGCTTTTTCAGGTCATATGCACAGGAAATTCGGTTCGATTGCGCTGGTTGAGTTAGACCCCCAGGGCACGTTAAAAGCCTGGTGGGAAGATCGTGATGAGATGGGATATGATCCGGGGAAAGTCTCATTCCACCATATCTCCAGTACCCAGAAGCAAGTTTTCCAACAAGGTATTAAATCCATTTCCGATTATAATGAACTGATGATTATGGACATCCCCGGTGAGAGTACCGGCAAACTCCATACCCGTTTTGCCTGTGCCTACTGTGATCTGGTGATTATTCCCATGCGGATGTCAACCAATGATGAATCTGCTTTCATGAATAATCTATATCCGATTATCAAAGAAATTATCCGGGCGGTTCCGGAAAAAAAAGGACAGTTTAAAGTTCTCCCCGTGTTTACGCATCCCCTCCAGAGCTGGCAAAACTGTTTTAATTATTTTGATGATATCCTGCCGTATCAGGTTTCGTGTCTGCCCGTGGTATTTCCGGCCCGGTCCGTGTATGAGAATTTTAACCGCAGAGGGTTAAACCTTAATGAGTATGCGCAGCTGGTTCAATCGAATAAAAAATTTACGCACCAGGTGGGCAGGGCGATCGAAGATATAGAAAAAATATGCAAAACTATCATTAAAGCCGGGAAAGGGAACCATGGTAGCAATTAAAAAGAATGAAAAGAACATTGATCGGGCGTTTGAA
>JAJRPH010000424.1 GCA_024280875.1 Deltaproteobacteria bacterium
ATGTTTATTACTTCACCATTTGATGCATTACAAGAGCATGCAGAGAAAGTGAAGGAATGTTCCTGGGCGTTTCAGCAGGCCATGGAATGTTATGCATCCAGCCGATGCGATACATTTGAAGAACTTAGACAGGAAGTTTCTCGTTTTGAGAACGAAGCGGATGCAATCAAACGTCGGATTCGGGGACATCTGCCGAAGGGCGTGATGATGCCGGTGGAAAAATTTCAGTTATTCAGGTATTTGCGAGAACAGGACAGTGTAATGGATTCGGTTAAGTCGGCAATCAGCTGGCTCTCCTTTAGACCGGATGTCGGGATTCCGGAATATGTTGAAAAGGACTTTTTCCTTTTAGTCGATGCGGTGATCGAACCCATTGAAGAATTGACGATTATGGTTGCTGAAGCCCGTATCTATTTTAAGAATTTTTCCGAAAAGCAGCGGCAGAAGGTCAAGGGCATTATCACTAACCTGAGACTGATGGAGCATGAAGCGGATAAACGGGAATATGCGTTAATTAAACGGATTTTTAAATATGAAAAAGACCCCATTACCCTTCAGCATCTTGTTCGGCTTACGGAAATAATAGGAAATGTTGCTGACCATGCAGAAAACACCGCAGACATGATGCGGGCGATGCTGGCAAAATAATCCGGCGATGGGAAAGCAAGGGCCTTTATAGCTCAAAGGCCCATTTGATATAAACAAAAAAAATTGTCCAGGATATAATACAGATAATATATGACATCCAGTTAACGCCTTTTTTTGCCTTGCCGTGCTTGTCCACTTTGCCGATTTTCGAATAGCATGAAAAACATTCTTTGGCATCTAAGGACAGGCTGACAAAACATTCAGGACAGCGTTTGATAAGGAGTTCATCCCCCGCAGTGTCCTTCCGTTTTTTCTTTTTTTCTTTTTTTGTCTCGCCCATTTGACCTTTTCGGCTTATCTGTATGATGTCCGTATGATTAAATTTTTTTGTTTATTTGAAACGGGCGTTTTTAATATTTCAGCTAACTATTCAATATCATTAATTAGTGGTTTTGTAAAATTTTTTAGTGGGTATGATTTCATAAAACATTATTTTTTTATTTGTTTCGGTGGATATAGGAAAATAAATACTGTAATTTTAATTATTTATGAATTCCTCGGAAATCTTGATTTCGCTATTATCATGTAAGTCGCTGATCCAGGAACTGTAGAGTTCGGATTGTTTCTGCGCCAATATCCGGTCATGGATGTTGCTTTTCGCTATGTTCAGCCCCTGCGCCAATGGGAGTTTTTTTTCTTTTAACGAGACAACATATAATCCGGTGTCAGCCTCAACGACATTTTTAGAAAATTTATTGTTTTTGGTCAGTTTAAATGCGGCTGTCAGCAGTTTTTGGTCATTGCCAATGCCGGGTATGGGCATGTTCCGATTCATCTGACCTGTGGATTGTATTTTTATCGACGTGTCTCCTTCTGCGGCTGCGGCAATCGATCCGGCGTTTTTTACTTTTTCAAGGAATTTTTTGGCAGCATCTTTGGCCGCTATTTTCTGTTGCGCCTGTTTTGCATCTTTGGTTATTGCTTCTTTGATTGTGTCAAGCTCGGGTATTTTTTCCGGTTCTTTGTTGATAATTTGAATAAGGTAATAGGCTTTGCCGATTTCAGAGATATCACTGAGCTCCAACATGGGCAGCTTAAATGCAGTACCCGCGAATGCAGCCGCGTTTTCAATTCCTTTCGGCCCTTTTTTTAATGTAAAAAAATCGGTGGTGACTAATTCAAGATCGCTGTCTTTAGCATTTTTTACAAAATCTTCTCCGTCAAAAGTCGTGTCATAGAGCGATGCTGCGGCATCATAGGCTTTGTTTTTGGCTTCTCGGTCCGTCAGTTTTTTTCTTATTTGGTCGGTGGCTTCTTCCAGGGTCATAGTGGACGCCTGGTTGTGTGCTTCCACTTTGATAATATGCCATCCGAACTGGGTCCTGACCGGTGTGCTGATATCTCCCACAGCCATTAAAAATGCCGCATCTGAAAATGGTTTGACCATCTCTCCTTTTTTAAACGTTCCAAGCAGGCCCCCCTTATCCTTGGATGGCCCTTCAGAATATGTCTTTGCCAGTTCGGCGAAATCTTCGCCGGACTTTGCTTTTTCCATAACGTCTTTTGCTTTTAACCGGGCCGCTTCCACGGTTTTGTCATTCGCATCTTTTGCAACCTTGAAAAGGATATGGCGCGCGGAAACAGTTTCCGGTAATTGGAATTCATCCGGTTGTTCCGTGTAATATTGCTGGATTTCTTCATCCGTAATGACGATGTCTGCTTGGAAGGCTTTCGGATCAAATCTGACATATCTGGTCTGAATCTGCGGCGGGGTTTTATAATTTTCTTTATTGTTGTTATAATATTCTTCAAGTATCTGGTCGGTTATTTTAACGTCCTTAAAGGTCTCAGGTTTAAAAGCAACATAGTCGATGCTAACGGAAGTATTTTCCCAGTTATACCATTCACGAATTTCGAGTTCTGACACTTTCGCATTTTTCGTCACCACTGACCGCAACCGATCCATCAATATGGCTTCTTTTTGCATGTTTTCAAATGCTTCCGGTTTTAACCGGTTCTGACCAAGAACAAATTTATACCGTTGTTCGTCAAATACGCCGTTCTTCTGAAATGCCGGGATTCTTGTGATTGATTCCACGAGTTCCGCATCCGGTACGATCAAACCATTTTTCTCGGCCGTCTGTCGCAGCAGGGTGGTGTCAATCAGGCCGTCGATGGCCTGCTTTTTGACATTGAGCATTTTGATCATATCATCATTTAAACGGTTTCCGAATTTTGAACGAAGATTGTGCAGAACAGTGTTATAAGCCTGTTGGTATTGGCTAACGGTAATGGGCTCTCCATTGACGGTTGCTACGGTTGATGCCCGTCTGGCACTGAAAGATCCAGCGCCCATAAAAATAAACGCCACCACAATGATTCCCAGAAGGATTTTGATTATCCAGGAACCGGCATTTTTTCGCATTGCATTCAGCATTGAATTCCCCTTTGAAATATGAGCTATGGTTTTATAATCAGAAAGAACTTAATTATTTTGAATTGTTAGAATTTTTTTGAAGATCAATTGCATAATAAGTGGTATGTATTTATTATTAAGTGCTTAACTTGTCAATAAAATATCATTGATTTGAAGCCATTTATCCGTATATCATCCGCATTAGATGAAAAATTTGAGTGCCATACGGGAAATTCGGGTAAAATATTTATTGACAGGCAAATTTCATTTTATTAGTTTGTGTTTCGATCACAAGGGGCTGTAGCTCAGCTGGGAGAGCGCATGACTGGCAGTCATGAGGCCAGGGGTTCGAGCCCCCTCAGCTCCACCAATAAAATTAAGGGTTTGCGACTTTCGGCAAACCCCTTTTTTTATTTAAACTCAAAAAAATCATCCAAAAACCACCAATTTTAAATTCATGGGCACATAAAAAAGCCGGTATCTTTTTGACACCGGCTTTTTTTGTATTGGGGCGACGGCTTCGCCAAAAGTCCGACTGGAGCAAAGTGCTTCATTTCTCAAGCAGATAAATTAAATTCTGTCTTCAAGGGGGTGGTGTTTAAAACCCCATGTTTATTTTCATACTTGTGATTAATCAATCCATATAGTATTCTTTTCATTTAAAATGCGAACCTGGCTACAATACTTAAAAGCTGTGAAACGTCGGGGTTTGATTTTGTTGTAAATACTTAAAAGAATTATAAATATTGACGCTTATCCGTTTAAAAATTCAAGTTCTATTTACTGGAGGAAGGTTGTGAAGCAATTCAGATATTTTTATATACTTTTTTTTATGGTATTTTTTATCAATGGGTGCATGTTCCCCACGGTAAAGTTATTTACGGACGCATCTGATCCTTTAAAAGAATTTGTTCTTGAAGGGGATGAAAGCGGAAAAGTCCTGATGATACCGGTATATGGGATCATATCCGATATCCCTAAAAAAGGAATGATTTTTACTGAACCTAGCATGGTCCAGGATATTGTATCCCAGCTGAAACTGGCCGAAGCGGACTCTGATATAAAAGCGGTGCTTTTTAAAATCGATTCTCCCGGCGGATCAGTAACTGCCAGCGATATTCTGTACCATGAAATTAAGTCGTTTAAAGAACGAACCGGTATTAAGGTGACAGCCGTGATCATGAATGTGGCTGCTTCCGGAGGCTATTACATGGTACTTCCGGCGGATTTTATCATGGCCCACCCCACCTCGGTGACCGGATCCGTGGGGGTGATTTTTTTGCAGCCTAAATTTTATGAATTAATGGACAAAATCGGCGTTGGGGTTACGGTAAATACGTCCGGAGAAAACAAGGACATGGGATCTCCTTTTCGCAAGGCGACTGATGCGGAAGAAAAAATTTTTCAAAGCCTGACGGATTCTCTTGGCAAACGGTTTGTAGATCTGGTGGTTGAGCACCGAAAGATCAGCCCTGAAGCAGTTGAAGATGTTTCCACGGCCCGCATATATCTTGCCGATGAAGCGTTAAGACTTGGATTAATCGATGAAATCGGGTATATTAGCGATGCAGTCATCCGGACAAAGGAGCTTGCCGGTCTGGATGAAAACAGTAAGGTCATTGTCTATCGCCGGGTTGAGTACCCGGACGACAATCTGTATAATATTCAGACAAGGTATGGGGATATGAAACCCTCGCTGTTCGATCTGGGACTTCCGGATACAAGTATTTTAAATCGTGCGGGTTTTTATTACCTGTGGTCGTCGGGCGTGGATGGGAATTAAACGAATAAGCGGTAGCCAGGGCAGCCAGCCTTTGGTGACTGTTCTGATTGATAATGATGGTGCTTTATACAAATTAGAGAAAACGGTTAAATCCCTCCGGCTTCAGTGTTTATTTTGACAGCAGTCGGTTCCGGGCTATGGGGTCGTTAATGCGTGTTTGGGTTTTCTGATGAATCAGAAAATAAAAGATAAATTTGCGGCGATAAAGGAATCTTTGCAGTCAGCAGGGCTGGAGATTTCAGGTCGAAAAAATGGTATTCGGGTAAAATTGGTTACCGGATATCATATTGATATATTTACATTAACAAACAGCCCTGAGCATATTCGCGCAATGTCGAAAATCAAGACATCGGATCCGCTCAGGAGACAGGCGTATGTCGAATCGATTCAGAATTCGCTGACTGCGGCATTGGAAGGGGTTGTCAGGGTAGAACAGTTTAAACTTTCGCGGGAAACCGGCGGAGTGTACATTTATAATTCTGCCCTGATGCCCGACAAAATGTATTTTGATGATACGTCGATTGAGATCAGTGAAGATGCCATAGAGATATTGGATGATGGAGAATCGGTAAATGATCTAAAAGACGATGATCTTAAGGCGTTTGAGCTCAATTTTGATTTAGAAGATGATTGCCGGTTGAAAATCGTTAAGTCGCGGGCGGAAGAGGCGGTTGACAATCTGGACGCCGTTGATGCGAAGATGCTGCGTCAGAGCCTGGATATGATGAATCTGAAAAGATCAAGCGCTGTCCGGCTGGCAGTGACCAGGATTTTTCGCAGTGCGACGGAAGTGGATGAACTGGAAACAGCGATTCAAAATGAAGCAAAAAAAATTGTGTCGCCGGAAGCCAGGGCAGAACTTCAGGAAGTCAAATCTTTAAGCGCCAATGGATTTCTTGATCCCATTGTTGATCTGCTGTGGCAGGAAGTATTTAATGATGCTTAATAGTGTCCTATGCGCGAGATTAAAATCAACAGCCGGTCGAAACGGACCAGAATGACGGGTTTTTTAATTGAACCAGACAATAGAGAACAAGGTCAGTATCATCAGGGAAAGCTTTCGGGCGGGCAGGGCCGATCTTATTGAAATGTCCGGGTCGTTCCGGGTGGACTTTGAATCCGGTCAAACTGCTTATATCTATCTTGAAACCTACGATAATTCAATTACCGTCCGTTTTGAAACAAAAGAGGCCGATCCTGAGAAATGTCGGCATGAGATTGATAAACTGCGTGATGCGCTTCTCAAAGAGATCAGTTTTGCCGATATCAGCGATTTCGTAGAAGCTCAATCCTCTAATAACCGGTTTGTTTATACGGCCTGTATGGATATTGATGCGTCTGTTTTTTTTCATGAAACCATCATCATCGGAGACAATATAACAGATAAAAATGAAATTTTTTCAGTTCAGGCTGATGAACGAAAGAGTCTCCCCGATCTTTTTGAAACAGAGAGTGAAAAAGTTGAAACAGAGAATGAAAAAGCTGTTGTTCTGTCGCCGGTTGAAAAAGCCATTGAAGAGCTGGAAACCATTGATGCAAAAATGCTGCGCCAAAGTTTGGATATGATGAATCTGAAACGATCGAGCAATGTTCGCGTGGCATTGACTCGGATTTTCCGGAGTGCGGGGGACGCAGATGAACTGATGCGCTCAATTAAAAATGAAGCGGAAAAACTGACTTCTCGAAATGACCATGAAGAACTCCGTATGATTAAAACGATAAATGCGGATGGATTTCTTGAGCCGGTGATAGGATTGTTATGCGAAGAGGTTTTTGGTGAGAATTCAGAGTGTTGATGGCAAAGAAAAAAGCTCCACCAATCTCATAAAAATTGGCAAGGCGCGCAAATCCTGAGCAATGATTCGTACTTGTCGTACTTTGAAGCAGTGAGGGG
>JAJRPH010000425.1 GCA_024280875.1 Deltaproteobacteria bacterium
GTTCAATGGAAAGACCGGACCCGGGAAAAATTCTGAACAATCTTTCTTATTAATTGATTTAGCCGGTTAAAGATTTCAACTGGTCTGTCATTGGCGGTTTTAAATAATAGAAAAAGCCCCAATCCGCCCATAATAAAATTAGGCATCCACATTCCCAAAACCGGTGAAAGATTTCCTGCTTCACTAAAAATCAATCCGGCAGACAGCAAAAAATAATATATTAAAAATGCAATCAATCCGATGCCGAGACCTGCTGATTTACGGGTCGATGGAGACTGAACCCCTAAGGGAACCGCCAGGATTCCCAATGCAATACAGGCAAAGGGAATAGAAAATTTTTTATGGAACTCCACCCAAACGGAATAATATTTTTTTGATTTCACTTTCTCGGTTTTCAGGAATGCAACCAGTTCATCCAATGACATTTCATTTTTATTTCGCTTCCTTTCCCTGATATTTTTAACCGCATTCTTTAAATCCAGTTGCAGTTCATAGGTATCAAATCGAGTGGAGTAAACGGCGCGGTTTTTCAGATTAACCTGGTTGATCACACCATTGGTCAGGCTTAATATAAAGGAGAATCTGTCTTCACCATTAAAAATTCTGCCTTTGGGAGAAACAATGGTGGTACTGAAGCTTTTATTTCGCTGGTCTTCAATGTAGATATCGCCCAGAGAATTATCTTTAAAATCAATTTTATTGACATAAAACATAACCCCGTCAAAACTGTCATTGAATTGCCGCTCCTTTAACCCGACATTGAAATTCGACTGCGCCACATTCAGCGCCATTTGTTTATAGGAATATTCTCCCCAGGGAATGCCGTATATTCCCATATATGCGGTCAGCAGGGCATTTAATACACTGAATAATATCACCGGTGGAAGCAAATGATAGAGGCTGATGCCGCTGGCTTTGAGCGCCACGATTTCATTGTCATTGGAAAGGCGCAAAAACGTTAACAGCACACTCATCATCACTGACATGGGGACAATATAGGCCAGAAAAAACGGCATGGAATAAACCAACATTAAAAAAAAAGCCGTTAAGCTGACCTGATAGTTAACGATCATATTGGTAATTTCAAGAATCTGACGCATCAAAAAAACAAAAATAAAGAACATCAGATTCATAATATAAGGAGGGATTAGTTCTTTAAAAATATAACGATTTACAGCTGTATTCAGTCTCATAAATTATGCGGTGATTTTGTCGGAAATATCAGCAGCGGCATCATTATTATCTGAAAACTGCATTTGGTGAAGATTATAATACTCCCCTTTGCGCGCCAGCAATACTTCGTGTTTACCTTCTTCAATAATTTGTCCGCCGACAAGAACAACAATACGGTTTGCATATGAAATTGTTGAAAGCCTGTGCGCAATAACAAACGATGTCCGCCCTCTCATCAAATTTTCAAGCGCTTTCTGAACCAGCCGTTCCGACTCCGTATCCAGAGATGCGGTGGCTTCATCTAAAATAAGAATCGGGGCATCTTTCAATAATGCCCGGGCAATACACATTCGCTGTTTTTCGCCACCGGAAAGACGGCTCCCCAGTTCCCCGATAACCGTATCAAATCCTTGAGGCAGACTTTTAACGAATTTATATATATAGGCCGCCTTTGCCACATCTATTATCTTCTGGTCCGATGCGTCCGGATTCCCATAGGCAATATTTTTTCTAATGGTATCATTGAAAAGAATCGGTTCCTGGGTGACAATGGCCACCTGCTTCCGAAGATCGGAAACAGCAATATCCCGAATATCCGTACCATTGATTTTAATACTACCTTCCGTGACATCAAAAAACCGGGGAATCAAATTCACCAGGGAAGTTTTGCCGCCTCCGCTCATTCCCACCAGTGCCAGAACTTCCCCTGGTTTTACATCAAGATCGATATTTTTTAATACTCTTTCACGGCTGTCATAGGAAAAAGATATATTTTCAAAGGAAATACGGTGGGATCCGGCTTGAATCTTTTTGGGCTGTTTGGGATCCAGAATGTCCGACTTGGTTTCCAGAATATCAAATACCCGATCGGATGCCGAAAGGCCCTGCTGCAGCACATTATTTAGTTTGGTCAGTTTTTTAACCGGCGGATACAGCAACATGACTGCCGTCATAAAGGAAAGAAAATCGCCGGGCGTTTGGGCTCCCCGAATTACTGCAAACCCGCCATACCAGAGTACCAGCGCAACCCCGATACCGCCGAAAGCCTCCATAACTGGTGATGTCATGGCCTTTGCCCGCATAGACTTTACCTCAAACCGAAAGACCGCATGACTTTTTTGAGAAAAAGATTTTTTCTCATACGACTCCATGCCAAATGCCTTGACAATTTTATTCCCGGCAAATGTTTCATGCAAAAAGGCATTCATGTCCGCCATGCTCTCCTGACTGCTGGTGCTGAAACGCCTCACCCGCCGGCCCAGTTCAATAACCGGAAAATAAGCCAGCGGCATAACGACAAACGCCATAATCGCCAGCTTCCAGTCTCTGTAAAAAATCACGCCGGTAAGCCCGATAACGGTAAAACAATCCCTTAGTGCGCCGGTCACCGCATTAGATACCATATTTTTTATAATCGTCACATCATTGGTAATCCGCGACATCAAAACACCGGTCCGTTCTTTATGAAAAAAGGAAAGCGGCAGATCTGTAATTTTCCAGTAAAGAGCGTCTCTGAGTTTTTTGATGATACTTTCCCCCACATACTGCATCAAAAATTCCTGGCCGTACATTGCCAGACCTCTGAGAAAGTATAACACAATCACAATCACCGGCATTAATTTGAGCAGAAAAACATTCTTATTTATAAAGACATCATCGATCACGGGTTTGACAATAAAAGCCGTCGCAGACGTTGTTGCCGCCACCACCACCATACAGATCATGGATAAAAACAGTTTAAACCAGCTGCCTTTGATATATTCGAGCAGTTGTTTCTGACGGGGATGAATTTTAAATTTAATATTCTTCATTTGAGTAATTAACACCCTTTTAAAAGGGATAAACCGATATCCGCTGTTTTCTCGGATGCACCGGGTTCTCCCAGCAAAGACTTAACAAAGGCCAGTTTTTCCTTAATACGGCTGAGTTCCAATGGATTATTCAACATATCGCCCACCGTCCGGGCAATTTCTACCGGAGATACCTCTGATTGAATCAGTTCCGGAACAACGCGTTCGTTTGCAATGATATTCACCAGGCCGATGTGATCCACTTCCACCAATGCACGGGCCAACATATAGCTGACGGGCGATATTCGGTACATAATAACCATGGGAACGCCGTAAATCGCTGTTTCCAGGGTCACCGTGCCGGACGAGGCAACAATCAGTGTGCTTTTTTCAAAGACCTCCAATATATTTCCGGGGACTAATTCAATACGGCATGTGGTTTTATACGGAGTGACAAATGACGCCATCCATTGTTTACTGATGGATGGCGCGACAGAAAGCAAAAAAGTTATATTCTTA
>JAJRPH010000426.1 GCA_024280875.1 Deltaproteobacteria bacterium
ATCATCAGGTGAAAATTAAGGCCACCACTCCAAAGGACAATGAGATAAGTCGCTGTCAATGAAATGAGTATCGCAATGATCGGTCCCGGCGTCACAATTTTAATAGATTTGTCTCTTTTTTTCACAATTGACCTGCAGATAAGCTCACTTAAGCCGATGAGGCCCACCTGTCCGATTAAAAGCCACAACTGAATCGAGGTAAAAAAAGAAAAAAAAAGTCCTTCCAGGAACGTAACACCGGCGGTTACCCGGTAAAACTCCTTTATGCACCAGGCCATGGGCATAATATATACACCCATAACCCGCAGCTTAAATGAGGCGCCGTTAAAATACATGATCGGATATATAAAAAGACTGCTGAAACCCACACTAATATAAAGCAAAACACAGATTGACGCTGCCAAAGTTCTATACAGGGAGACATCATCAATCGTTCCGATAAGATTATAAACAAGATTTAAAATGATCCAGAAACATAGAACAATCCCGGCAGGGATAAAAAGCCCGGCCGGAGATTTTCTGTCAATTCCTGTTATTGTTTTATCCATGGTACTTCCTCCGTTTATACTCATCTAAAAGAATTTTTAACTTAGGAAGGACCTTTGCGCCCTCTGGTGTTTTCATCAAATCGTTCTCGTTTTCCGGATCATTTAAGATATTGTACAATTCTGGCTTCATGCGGGAGTGGTTATACTCGATGTAGAGATATTTCTCCGTTCGCACCGCATCAATACCGGGAACAGTGTAAGGCGGAAAATCCTTGAAAAACTCATAGTGGAATGCGTCCCGCAGGCGAATCGATTGATTCTTTAAAATGGGTAAGATGCTTTTCCCATCCATGTTGTCCGGAACCGGAAGACCGGCCAAATTAAGAAGGGTCGGCGCCAGGTCCACACTGAGGACCATCGAATCGGTCCGGCTTCCGGGATTTTTAATACCTGCCGGATATCTCACGATAAACGGAATGCGTAAAGAAGGTTCATATGCCCAGCGTTTATCAAAATGAGCCTTATCGCCAAAAAGGTACCCGTTATCCGTGGAATAGATCACCATGGTGTTATCCGCTATTCCAAGGCGGTCCAGTTCATCAAGAACCCTGCCGATCTGCCGGTCGACCGAGGTAAGCAGGGCGCAATATTTCTTGTATTGTGCTTCCACATTCCATAATACACCACCGTAAATTTCGCCATTGCACATACCGGCGTAGCGATGCGCCCATTTGGGAAGAAGGTGATCCATATCTTTATTTTTATAAAACCCTTTCAGGCCCTGCGGCGGTTTAAACGGGCCATGGGGCGCCTTATGCGCAAGATAGAGACAAAAGGGATGATCTTTTTCCTTTTGGATAAAATCAATGGCATAATCGGTCAGATCCTTTGTCAGGTATTTTCCTTTTCTCTGGGTTTCAACACCGTCAATTATCAATGGGCAGTCGTAATATTGCCCCTGCCCGGTCTTGGCGGTAAAAGTGATGAATCGATCAACCCCCCTTAGTTGAGGGAAGTGACCCGGCATATGCCATTTGCCGATAAACGCGGTTTTATATCCGCCTTTTTTTAACAATTCGAGCACCGTAACATTCTTGTTATCCCATGGCGTGATATTATTTTTCACGCCGTGTTTATGGGCATACTGACCGGTAATAAAACATGCGCGTGAAGGGCTGCACAACGAGGTGGTACAAAAGGCATTTTTGAAAACAACCCCCTCCCCCGCCAGCCGGTCCAGGTTGGGCGTCTGAATCCAGGGATGGCCCATAAATCCCATTTGATTCCATCGATGATCATCAGATAGGATTAAAACAATGTTAGGCTTTTTATCTTTTGCGTGAACATAGCCGGAAAAAAGGCTTAACACAACGCCTGTCATGATAAGGGTAATGGCAACCTTCATAGCCAGCTCACTGACAGATTGCCATGTGATGGCACTTTGCCCCTTGCTTGAGTAAAAACGCTTCATTATAATAATCCTTTAGGATCTTTATCCATCTGTTCTTCAAACTGATCCATCATTTTCGATAATTTTTCGACCATCTCGGGATAGTTGTCACCGATGTCGTAACTTTCTCCCGGGTCGACTTCCATATCGTACAGATATGGTCCTTTCCCTATTTTTTTCCTGATAATTGTATTGATCGGTGCCGGATAGGTGTATGTATTGATATTTCGCAATAATTTCCATTTGCCGACACGGATACCCTCCAGGCTGTCGTGGTGAAAAAAATAAAGCGCTTCGTTGGGTGATTTGTCATCTTTTCCGAACAGCAGGTTGGTTATATCCCTGCCGTCTATGATCCTGTCTTGAGGAATTTTTACTCCGGCTAGATCAAGACAAGTGTTAAAAAGATCCAGGTTTATTACGGGTTCCGAATTTACCGATCCCGGTTGAATACGCCCCGGCCACCAGGCAATCATGGGAACCCGGAATCCGCCTTCATAAATTTGACCTTTTCTTCCCCGGAGCAGCCCAGGGCTCCCCCTGTTCCAGGGTCCGTTATCGCTGGTGAAAATTACCAGTGTATTGTCATCCAGGTTATTTAGCTTTAAATACGTAAGAATTTCACCGGTACTCCAGTCCAGTTCCTCGACACAGTCCCCGTATGGACCTCCCCTGGATTTACCGTGAAAATTTTTCGAGGAATAATGCGGTCTGTGTGGATAAGTATGGGCCAGATAGCAGAAAAAAGGCTTTTTTTCTGCTTTTGATTCCTCCATAAACCGGATAATCTCTTGTGTATATAATCCGGTGAGTTTTCCCTGGTCTTCTCTGTCTAGTTTTTCTTTGATCATCTCTTTGTTACGATAAATGCTACTCCTGTGATCCATTACACCAAAGTAATAATCAAATCCGTGGTTTAATGGATTGTATTTTTGATTTTTCGTAATGTTACCCAAATGCCATTTACCAAAAATAGCTGTACGGTAACCGGCGGTTTTTAAAGCTTCCGCAATGGTAATTTCGTCTTCAGGCAGCCCATCAACTTCATTTTTTGCACCACTCAGATCCGCCGCGCCAATCACGGCCAGAAGACGCCCGAGGCGTAATGTCCACTTATCTTCAAAAAAAACATGATTGACGCCTGCTCTTTGCGGATAACGGCCTGTCAAAAGCCCGACGCGTGAAGGAGAGCATAAGGCATTGCATGAATAGTAATCAGTAAAACGCATGCCCTCTTTGGCCATTTTATCAATATTTGGTGTTTTAATCGCTTTTGATCCAAAACATGATAAATCGCCATATCCCAGATCATCCGTGTAGATGATGATTATATTAGGATGCTTGCCTGATATGTGAGATATGGGCCCTTTGACGGGTTGAATCACAGGAGCGGAACCGGAATGCGTTGCACATCCATAGGATGTTAAAAGCATCAAACAAGAGACTACAAGCAACCATCTTTTGAATGTTTGTTTTTTAAATGATCCACTGATCATTTTCATCACATCCTCTTACCGTTTACCGTCAAAAAAATGTTTCCTGGTTATCCCTTTTAAATTTTAATGTCTAAAAAATTCAGACAATCACCGGCAGGCACGGTGGCCTGCCCTACAAGGTTTTGTAATAAGCTCCGTAGAGTCGGCCACCGTGCCGACTAATCGTATATTGACTTAATATAACCGAAGCAAATAACCAGAAAATGTTTTCCCGATTTTACTTTCAAGCTGTTTCAAGCTTGTCCTTTTTGAGCAGCCAAAAAGCCATAGCAGGCAAGACAATGACCGCGCCGAGCATGTTCATGAGGAACAAAAAGGTCAGCAAAATACCCATATCCGCCTGGAACTGGAGGGGCGAAAAGATCCAGGTGCCCACTGCGATGGCAAGCGTTATGCCGGTCAGCATAACCGCGTTACCAGTAATATCCAGCGTCTGCTCATAGGCTTCCCTGAGCGGCATGCCCTCCTGGATGAGACTGCGAAGTTGACCATAAATATAAATACTGTAGTCCACACCGACCCCGACACCCAGCGCCACCACCGGCAGGGTGTTCACTTTTAAACCAATATCTAAAAAATTCATCAGCGCATAGGCCAGCAGCGATACCAGTCCCAGCGGCATCAGGATAATCAACACCGCCCGAATGGAACGAAAGGCGATTAAGCAAAAAAGAATGACTGCACCGAACACGCAAAAAAGAATCGGGAACTGACGGGCCTGGACTTCTTCATTGGTTGCGGCCATAATACCGACGTTGCCGGTTGCCAGTCTGAACGTTACCTTATCTGACGGATTTGCTGCTATGTATTGTTTTACCTCAGACGTGATGCGATTGATGGTTTCAGCCTTATGGTCACTTGTAAACATTTTCACCGGCATGACACTGCAATCTTTATTTACCAGGCCGGAACTCATTCGAACACTTGCAGTGGCAGTCATCATTCCATCGCGATCTCTTGGCAATTCTTTCCATTTAGGATTCCCTTCATGCCAACGCGAGTTCATTCTTTTGGCAATATAAGGAAGTGTAACCACAGACACCACGCCTTCAACATTCTGCATTTGCCAGGCAAATTCGTCGATATCACTCATTGCATCATAGTCAATGCAGCCGAAGGCCACGGTCTCGACAATCACGGAGATGGAGTCGACACCGATGGAAAATCGGTCCGTAATTGCTGCTGTGTCGAGGTTGTAGCGTGAATCAGGACGAAACTCGGGTACTCCCTGGTGAAGATCTCCGATTTTGACCCCTGCCCCTTTCCAGGCGCCGAAAATTGTCAGGCACACCACCACCATGACGATAGCGGCAGCCGCCTTTCGTTCAGCACAGCGTGATAGAAAACGCCAGACAGGTGCGAGGCGTTCAGCACGGCGATGAAGCTTTCGCCGGTATTTCTCACTGGTCGGCGGAAACGAAATGAGCACCGGCAGCAACATGCCGTTGACGACAATGATGACGGCCACGCCAATGCTGGCGGTTAATGCGACTTCCTGGATGATTCGGACAGGTATCAGATAGATCGTAAGAAAACCGATGGTATCGGTAATCAGGGCGGTTATGCTGGGCACCAGCAGTCGGCGAAAGCCGGCACGGGCGGCTTCAAGCGGGGTGGCACCGTTGTAGAGTCCAGAGCCCGTGGCGCTGACCATCTGCACAGCATGGCTCACGGCAATGGCAAAGATAAGAAAAGGCACCAGAATACCCATGGGGTCGATACCAAACCCCAATATGGGCAACAGTCCCAACTGCCAGATCACGGCTGTTGTGGCCGAACATAATACGGCGGCCGTTCGCCAGAAGGACATACTGTATAAATAAACCATCAGGGCGGTAATCAAAAACGCGATTCCGAAAAAAATGACCACGCGTTTGGCGCCTTGCGCCATATCACCAATAACCTTGGCAAATCCAATAATATGGACGTCAATGTCTTCCGTCTGAAATTTTGCCCTGACCTTTTCTTCAAGATCCTTAGAAACCTTCAGATAGTTGAGTTTCTTACCGGTGTTTGGGTCCATGTCGAGCAGACCGGCGCTAATAATAGCCCCGGAAAAATCATTGGCTACCAGGCGACCCACAATGCCTGATTTGAGAACATTTCGCCGCACCTGCTCTAATCCCTCAGGAGTGCGCTGAAAATCAGCGGGAATCACCTTTCCCGCATTGATCCCATCTTCGGTTACCTCGACATAACGAACATTGGCCGTAAAAAGAGATTTCACCTTGCTCCTTTCCACGCCCGGCAAAAAGAATACCTCGTCAGTGGCGCCCTTTAAGGCGGAAAA
>JAJRPH010000427.1 GCA_024280875.1 Deltaproteobacteria bacterium
AACCCATGGAAGCCTGTTATATGTTTGGGTCAATGGCTCAGTATTATCTGGATCATGACATGGGCCGGAAAATAGATATTGAAGAGGGCATCCGGATTTTAACAGAAGCTCAGGAAGCCGGTCTTGTGACACAGCCAGCCACTGCCCAGAATCCGGGTGGCATGTGCAACTGCTGCGGCGACTGCTGCGGGGTGCTAAAATCACTCAACGAATATCCAAAACCGGCGGAATTGGTTTTTTCTAATTATTATGCTGCCATTGATGCTGAAACATGCATTGGATGTGAAGCCTGTATTGACCGCTGCCAGATGGGTGCGTTGACAATGAATGTAGAAGAACTCGCAGAAATAAATAAGGATCGCTGCATCGGGTGCGGCCTGTGCGTAACCACCTGCCCTTCAGATTCCATTGCCCTGGTGTTAAAACCTGAAGAGAGCCTCCAAACACCGCCGGCCACCAGCGGTGAACAGATGATGAATATGGCGATTAAACGGGGAATTCAGTTTTAACACATAGGGAGAGATAACAATGGAAAGAATCAAATTTGAAACAAAAAACGCTCTGGGAGTAATGACATTGGATAATCCACCGGTGAATGCCATCGGCCTGGACCTTACCGATGATCTCGAAAATACATTGGATAAAATTGAAAACAGCGGTATACGGGGGCTTATCTTTAAAGCCGAAGGGGATAATTTTTCGGCCGGCGCGGATGTTAATATGTTTAAGGACCGAACCCCTGCGCAGGCAAAAGAAATGTTTGGCGGTTTTTTTGCTTTGCTGCACCGTTATCAAAGCCTCCCGTTTCCTACCATGGCTGTGGTAAAAGGCCTTTGTCTGACTGCCGGTCTTGAGGCTGCATTAAGCATGGATATGATCTGGGCAGCAGACACGGCTGTTTTTTCCCAGGCAGAAGCGATCATCGGGGCCATTCCATTTGGCGGTGGGATACAGCGCCTGGCGGCCCGGGCAGGATCAGCCAGAGCAAAAGAAATTGTATTCTCCGCCCAGTTCTATCCAGCGCAAAAATTTTTAGATTATAATATCATCAACCGGATTTTACCGGCCGAAGACCTGGAAAGCAAAGCTGAAAAATTCATGCAGAATATGGCAGATAACGGCCCGACCCTTGCTTATGCCGCAACCAAAAAAATTGTCCAATATTTTGAAAATGACGGGATTGCAAAGGCGGATCAAATGACCCGGGACCTGGGAGCCACCATGTTTGATACAAAAGATTTTCAAAGCGGGATTCAATCGTTTTTAAAAGAAGGCCCGGGGAAAGTTACGTTTAAAGGTAAATAAAGGGAGGTAAATCATGTCTCAATGGCATAAAACCGGATGTGTGCTTTGTGCACAAAACTGCGGTCTTGAAATTTTGGTGGAAAACAACCGAATGGTCAAGGTCAAACCAGACAAATCAAATCTGCGCAGCCAAGGATATGCTTGCCGCAAGGGTCTTAACGTGATTTATCATCAATATCCCAAAGACCGCCTTACAGAGCCATTGAAGCGGACAGGCGACCGGTTTGAGCCCATTTCCTGGGACCAGGCAATTGATGAAATAGCAGAAAAAATGAAGGGCCTGGTTGAAACGCATGGTCCGCGGTCCTTTGCCTATATGGGAGCCAGCGCCCAGGGAGGCCATTTTGAAGGTGCATTCGGCCTGTCTATTTTAAGAGCCATGGGATCACAGTATTTCTATAACTCCGGCGGCCAGGAGTTTTCCGGTAGCTGGTGGCTGTTCGGCCGCATGCTGGGAAAACAATACAATATAGCCATGCCAGACGATCATGCCACAGAAATGCTGGTGGGATGGGGATGGAACGGAATGGAAAGCCATCAGATGCCACAGGCACCCAAAGTTCTTAAGGGTTTTTCAAAAGATCCCGACCGGCTGCTGGTCATCATTGATCCGAGAAAAAGTGAAACCGCATCAATTGCCAATATTCATCTCCCTGTCCGACCCGGCACCGACGCCTTGTTAATAAAATCCATGATATCCATCATCATTGATAAACAATGGGAAAATAGCGAATACATCGCCGACCATGTCGAAGGATGGGATACCATCAGGCCATGGTTTCAGCATTTTGATGCAAAGGCCGCTATTAATGTCTGTGAACTGGACTATGAGCAGGTGGTTGAACTCTGCCGCCTGATGACCACCAAACGCTGGTGCATGCATCCGGACCTGGGTATTTATATGGGACGAAAGAGCACCTTAAATTCCTATCTGATGAACATCCTCGGCGCCATTTGCGGTATTTTTTGCCTGAGCGGCGGCAATGTGATTCCGGGCATGGTCATGCCCATGGGATACCATGCTGATGAACGGGACCCGAAAACATGGCGCACCATCATGACGAATATGCCGCCGGCATCCGCAGGGTCTTTTCCCCCGGCGGTCATGCCCGAGGAGATCCTAAACGATCACTCGGAACGCCTGCGCGCGGTGTTTGTCAGTGCCTGCAACCCTTTACGTTCATATCCGGACACAACGGCCTATGAAGAAGCTTTTGCAAAACTGGATCTGCTGGTGGTCAATGACATTGTAATGAGCGAAACCGCTCGTTTAGCACATTATGTGCTGCCCTGTCGTACGTATTATGAATCCTGGGACGGGACGTTTTTTCCGTGGACATTTCCAAAAGTATTTTTCCAGATGCGGCGACCGATTGTTTCTCCACCGGAAAAATGCCTGGAAGCTTCCCAGATTTTCACACTCATAGCGGACAAACTGGGACTGATCCCTGAAATTCCGAAGTCATTATATGAGGCCGCCAAAGGCGACCGGCTTTCCTTTGGCGCAAAGCTCATGGAATGGGCTGCCACTGAACCCAAATCCCTGGCTGCCATGCCTTTTGTGATGGCAAAAACCATTGGAAAGGAATGGGACAGCGCAGCGTTGGCTGCTCTGTGGGGCGTGCTCATGACCGCTCCCAAAACGTTTCGGAAAAATGCCGCCCGAATCGGCTTTGAACCCGGAATGGATCAGGGAGACAGAATTTTTCAGGCTCTGTTAGACCAACCGGAAGGACTCTGGGTGGGCGAAGTAGACCCTGATGAAAATTTTAAAGCCATCAAAACCCCTTCCGGAAAAATTGAAGTCTATGTTCCCGAACTTGAAGCAGACACGAAAAGCCTGGATGCTGCCAGTGAGGCAAAAGACCTGCAACTACCTGACGAATTCCCTTTGATTTTAAATGCCGGTCGACATACGAAATACAACATCAACACCCTGATGCGCAACCCGGAGTGGAATAAGGGCAAACGGGCCTGCACGGTTTCGATAAACCCGGCAGATACCGAGTCGATGAAATTATCCGACGGTCAGCAGGTAAAAGTTAGCACCGAAGCCGGCAGCGATGTGGGCGAACTACAGGTATCGGACCAGATCCGTAAAGGAACCGTGCTGATTCCTCACGGATTCGGGTTGATTTATGATGGCAGCGTTTATGGAATTAACGTCAATCGCCTGACCAAGAATACGCACCGTGACCCTTTGGGCACACCTTTGCACCGGTTTGTCCCCTGCCGGGTGGAAGCGGGTTAACATTTTTGGAGCGGTTCTTCTTGCTGGGTCCAACACTGAGTTGAGCTGCCGGCCACAGGATGAAGGTTAAGTGGTACAGCCCATCTTCCGGTCTGCTCCAACGATCTGTTATATTAAGCCGGGTCGTTGTCCGACTATGGGTTAAAATACTATTTTACCCT
>JAJRPH010000428.1 GCA_024280875.1 Deltaproteobacteria bacterium
AAGTCAAATTCCGATGGCAAAGAAAAAAGTTCCAAATTCAAGGCGCGCAAATCCTGAGTGATGATTCGTACTTGTCGTACTTTGAAGAAACGAAGGATGCAGCGCAACACAGAATTTGGACTTTTTACGAAGCCATCATCAATGGTGCTTTAAATAAGTTAACCCGCACCCGTTAAAACAGGAATGCTGATGGAACAACTGGCACGAAACAATTTACTGGCACGAAACAACTTATCTGATCAGATTTTTCATCTGATTGGAAATAAAATTGTTCATAATGACTTAAAACCCGGAGAACTGATATTTGAAACTAAAATTTCAAAAGAACTGGGGGTGAGCCGAAGCCCGGTAAGGGATGCCCTGCGTATGCTGGAACAAATCTGGCTGGTGGAGCGAACCCCGAAAGGAAGCTACCAGGTTACAGAGTTGTCTTTAGATAGAATACAGCATCTCTATGAGACAGCTATTGTCATCTACCAGTTTGCGTTTTCAAAAGCTGCGGAAAATGTAGCACCGGATGACTTTGCGGAACTTGAAAAACTGATGAACAGAATGGAAACAAGTATTGAAGGCAATGATTTTGAACTCTATATCACCAACGTAACCAAAATGGCTCACAAAATATTAATGATTGCCGGAAACCCTATGATCGAAAGAATTGCCAGCGAACTCATGCCCACGGCTGAAAGGATTCAATGGGCATCCATCACCTATTTACCTGACCAGTTGAAAAAAGTCGTTACGCATCTCCGTCGGGCTTACGAAAATATCATCAGGCAAAACCCCGAAGGAGCCGCAAACGCATTCAAGGATTTTTGTAAGGCCCACATTGAGGTTGTCATTGACAGTCTGAATCAGTCACATAAACGAAAGGCAACCGACTGAATTTATAACCCGCTGCATCGACCGTCTGTGCGTGACACTCTGACAGATTGTTGCACGCCTGCAAAAAAATACACTTTGCTATGTGTTTTTATCTCCTGTGGTTGACAAAATTTATTTGCTATCATATATTAGCATCAAAAAGGCGTCAAAAAATGATGTCATCATAAAAGGAGTAAACATTATGAAATCGATCACTATTCGCGGCATTGAAACTTCCGTGGCAGACAGACTTAAAAAAAAAGCCAAGATTGAAGGTAAAAGCGTTAATCAATTTATAAAGGATATTATTAAGGCACAACTGGGAATGGGAAACAAAAAAAGGTACACGGTGGTTCATCATGATCTGGATCATCTGTTTGGGAGATGGAGAGAGGATGAATTTCGACAAATTCAGGGAAAAATTGATAGTGAAAGAATAATCGACGAGGAACTATGGACGTGAAACGACTATTAATTGATACCAATATTTATTCCCATGCCCTTAGAGGCAATCAATCAGTGGTCGAAGAACTCCAAAAAGCAGAATGCATTGGTTTTTCATGCGTCAGTGTCGGTGAATTGCTTTCAGGGTTTAAAGGCGGGAGTCGTGAGAAAAAAAATCGAGATGAGCTTGATATTTTTCTGGATAGTTCCAGAGTTGAATTGTTTACTGTTGACGAAGTGACAGCAGAATTTTATGCGGAAATTTTGAACAATTTAAAAAGAATCGGCAACCCCATCCCGACAAATGATATCTGGATAGCCGCTTGCGCATTTCAACACGGCTTGAAGTTGTTTTCCATGGATACACATTTTAACGCGATAAAAGGATTGATGCTTTATTCATACAGTGGTGAAAAAACATCATGAAAAGCCTTTGACGAAGCCATCAACGGCAGACACGGTGGCCTGCCCCTTCCAGGATTTTGCAATAAACACCGTAGGGGCGGCCCTCGTGCCATGCCCGATCGAATATTGACTTAACTTCATCGGACAAAATAACCAGTATAATATATTACCTTAAAAAAATTAACCTCCGAAAGAGACTTCCGGAATTTCCACAATCGCCTTGCTGCCGGCTTCAATAGCCGTCATTTTTCCCAGCGTGACCGGTAAAATCGCCTGAATAAAATATTCAGCGGATCGCACCTGGCCTTCATAAAAGGCGGCATTCTTGTTTTTATTTATTTTTTCAAGCCGTGCCTCTCCTTCAAGATCGCCGAGTAGTTCATCCAGCTTGGGAGCCGAAATATTGGCCCGCCACAACAGCATCCAACCCATGATGACATCACCCATTACATCGAGAAATGTGGAAGCATGGGAAAAGGCAACCTTGAAATCCAGAGACATGGCGGTCTGCCCCATATACATGGCAACCCCGCCCAAGCGGTTGACGGCTGTTTCCAGCAATTCAGCAAGGCCTTCAAGACCCTTTGTTTCTTTGGCCTGGGCAATCACTTTCTGGATTTCACCCAGAAACTGCATAAAAACCGCACCTTTTTTCATGCCCATCTTTCTTCCCAGAAGATCCATGGCCTGAATCCCGTTGGTGCCTTCATAGATGGAATTGATTTTTGAATCCCGCATCAGCCGTTCCACCGGATAATCCGCCGTGTAGCCATAACCGCCGTAAACCTGCATAGCATGGACCGTGCAATCAAACCCGCGGTCAGTACAATAGGATTTAATGACTGGGGTCAGAATCCCGATAAAATCATCAATAGCGGTTTTTTCTTCTTCACTTTCCGCGCTTTCCATTTTGTCAAACAGGGATGCCACATAATATACAAAACTGCGCATTCCCTCTGTATGGGACTTCATCCACATCAACATTCTCCGGACATCCGGATGCCGAATGATATTTACGGGTTGGGCATCTTTATTCAGCATATCGGCAAGATCCCGGCCCTGAATTCTCTCTTTCGCATAATTGACCGCATAAAGATACGCACAAGAGGCGTTGAAAAGACCCAGTGCGCCGACACCGAGACGGGCTTCATTCATCATGTGAAACATAACCCGCATACCTTTATTTTCTTCTCCCAGCAGTACGCCGCGGCAATTGCCTTTTCCGCCAAAAGTAAGCTGACAGGTGGGACTGGCATGAAGGCCCAGCTTTTCTTCTATTCCGGTGCAAACCACGTCATTAAGTTCCCCATGGGATCCGTCATCATTAACCCAGACCTTGGGCACGATAAAAAGAGAAATACCCTTGGTCCCCGCAGGAGCGCCCTCAATCCTTGCCAAAACCGGATGGATTATATTGTTTGTCAAATCATGTTCACCACAGGTAATAAAAATCTTGTTGCCTGAAATGGAATAAGTTCCGTCATCATTTTTTACTGCTGTAGTGGTCAGAGCACCGACATCGGTCCCGGCTTCCGCTTCGGTAAGAACCATGGTCCCGCCCCATTCACCGGAATACATTCTGCCCAGATACAGTTCCTTTTGTTTTTCAGTCCCGAAAATTTCAATCATCTTGGCTGCACCATGTGTGGCAAACCCGAAGGCGCCAAAAGAAAAATCAGCGCCCACAATATATTCCGCCGACGCCTGGGAGAGCAGATGCGGAAGGCCCTGCCCACCGATTTCCGGATCTTCCGTCATGGCGATCCATTCGCCTTCGCAAAGCAGTTTATAGGGGCGATGAAAGCATTTTGGAACGGTCACCTGGTTGTTTTCAAACTTCAGGCCTACTTTGTCGCCTTCCTCGTTAACCGGAAGGATTTCCTTGATGGCAAAATTACGCGCTTCAGTGATGATCATGTCGAACATCTTGCGGTTCATGCCTTTGTAGCGCTCATGTTTGGCAATCTCTTCCAGCCCAAGCTGTTCATACATTACAAAATCAACATCCCTTCGATCTGCAATTTGCTGTGCCATGGTGCATTCCTTTCATTCTTTTAATTTTATATGTAACACCTTATCTTAAAAACTTTAATCATTATCAAATAGTTATAAAGCATCAACTATCAAATCAACACGACTTTTTTCCAAGCACTTCTATTTTCAAAATTAAAAATTATTTTGTCTTTCCAGTGCATCCTTTGTCAAGAGTATCTTTCCCTTTCCGTCAAGTTTAATCGCCCGGTCTTGTATTAACTTTTTGAAAACAAACAAAATCTTAAAGAATGAACACTCTTAAAAAAATTGAACCACGCTCAAGTATTGAATGAGATTTTTTTCCACATAGCCATTACCGGTATGTTCTCAAAAAGTTCGGCCAACCCGCGAATTGTGATACTTTTTCTGTAAGCATTCACAGGGCACCGCATCTGCTTTGTTGCCGAGCACTTGAAGTACAAAAGTACGTCTATGCGCTCGGCGCCTCACATCTGCGGCACCCTGTGAATGCTTACACTTCATTGGTTGGAATTGTATAAACAGTTGTACCCCCGTGAACAGGTACCTTTTTCTTATTTCTTGACTTACCGATATAAACCCGCTTAATTTTATCTGTATCTAAAGAACCAATATTTTTCAATTTTCAATTTTTGACAAACTCGTAAAAAGTCAGATTCCGATGGCAAAGAAAAAAGCTCCAAATTTGAGGCGCGCAAATCCTGAGTGATGATTTGTACTTAGCGTACCATGAAGAAACGAAGGATGAAGCGCAACAAAGAATTTGGACTTTTTACGATGCCATCAATTTTTAATGAGGAGATAAAAAAATGTTCACTAGCGGCAAGGCGGTCCGTATGGAGCGGATCGTGAACAGAAAAACCGGAAAAGCAGTCATTGTACCCATGGACCACGGGGTGACCGTCGGCCCGATCAAGGGTCTGATCGATATGTCCAAGGCCGTGAACCAGGTGGCCGAAGGCGGTGCCAACGCGGTCATCGGTCATTTGGGACTGCCCAAACACGGTCACAGAACCTATGGCCCGGACATCGGGTTAATTCTTCATCTGTCTGCCGCCAGCATGCTGTCTCCGAAACCCAACAAGAAAGTTCTTGTTAATACGGTTGAAAACGCTCTCAGGGTAGGTGCGGACGGTGTTTCCATCCACATCAATGTTGGGGATGAGCATGAAGCGGAAATGCTCACTGACTTCGGCAAGGTGGTGGTGGACTGCAATTACTGGGGCATGCCGCTGATTGCCATGATGTATCCCCGGGGTCCGTTAATTAAAGATGAAAAAGATCTTGAGGCGGTTAAGCTGGCTGCCCGCATGGGCGCGGAACTGGGCGCGGATTATGTTAAAACCGTGTATACGGGTGATCCGGAATCCTTCCGGGAAGTTGTTGAAGGATGTCCTGCACCGATTTTAATTGCCGGCGGCAGCAAACTCAATGACGCGGAAATGTTCAAATCCATTGAAGGGGCCATGCAGGCCGGTGCGAAAGGACTTTCCATCGGTCGAAATGCGTTTCAACATAAAGACCCGGTATTATTTGTCAAAGCCGCGTGTGCGATTGTGCATGAAAATAAGTCGGCAGAGGAGGCCATGGCCATCCTGGCAGGAGAATCATAAGGCAAAGGCCATCTAACGCACGATAACAGTGTTGCAATCCTCATCAAAATACTCACATAAGCTTAAACTTTCAGGAAACCAATGGAAACTTTTTTCACTGAAAAATCAATCCGCTTAATCTCTTTTGCCGGCTTATTGATCATTATGGGCGTATGGGAAGTCCTGTTTCAGCGAAAAAAACGAGTAGACTCCAAGCCCAAACGCTGGCTGAACAACTTTGGCCTGGTGATGATTGCCAACCTGATTCTACAGATAGGCATTGTCATACTGCCGGTGGCCTTTGCTACTTTTGCCCAATCCAAAGGCATGGGCATTTTCAACCAGCTGGCCATGCCGGTATGGGCCGACTGGATCGCAACAATCATAATTTTCGACTTTATCATCTACCTGCAGCATGTCCTGTTTCATTTTGTGCCGATTTTTTGGCAGCTTCACCAGGTCCATCACTCGGACTTAGACATTGATGTGACAACGGCCATAAGGTTTCACCCTGTTGAAATTATTATATCATTATTTATCAAACTTGCGGCGGTGGCAGCCTTCGGATTTTCACCCGAAGCGGTCCTGCTCTTTGAAGTTTTGCTCAATGCCACGGCCATGTTCAACCACGCCAACATCTACATCCCGGTATTTATGGACAAATTCATCCGCAGGCTGATTGTTACCCCGGACATGCACCGGGTGCATCATTCGGTGATCATGGATGAATCCAACACCAACTTCGGGTTTAATCTGTCCGTGTGGGACCGGATTTGCGGCACTTACCAGGCACAGCCCGCAGCCGGCCATGACCAAATGATCATAGGGCTGGCATACGCCAAAAAACCAAAGTCTTTGACCCAGTTATTGATCATGCCGTTTATAAAATAAGCTCCCCTCAAACAAAACTGGCGGCTTTCGATACATAATTTTTACTTCCGTTGAAATCGGAGCAACCAAACTCCTTTTCCCACACGAGATTATTCTATAATTTCCAAAACCGCTCTTTTCTTTATCTTGGCTGACGCAGCACTTAAGATCAATCGCATCGCTTGAGCGGTTTTGCCCTTCTTTCCAATAACTTTCCCCATATCTTCTTTGGCAACCTTTAATTCTAAAACAGAGGAGTAGTTTCCCTCTATCTCTTCAACCGTTACTTGATCCGGATCGTCAACCAGTGACTGGGCAATGTACTTAATCAGCTCTTTCATAGCTCCATCTCCTTTATTGCATTGGCTGTTGAGAGTTTGGAATAAAAATACTATACTGATCCTGTCTTTTTACATTGACACCATGAATGATAAAAAACAATAGCCATGGTATATTATTTGAATTGAGCAAATAAGTTCGGCGTAAACTTGACATCAGAAGCATCAGGCCGGTTATCACAAACAACTGTCCAGCTTATTGACCGCTTTCAGATATTCCTTGGACCGGTTTAAATAAAATGCCAACGGCTTTGAAAAATTCCGGCCGGCAATTCCATCAATAAACAACTGGCTGATTTCCCTCTCCATCTTTAAAACCGATTGGGCCTTGATCAGTATCCGTCGTTCATCCGGTTCCATCCGGCATAACAGGTTTGAAAACGCCGTCCGGGCACGGGGCTGATACATCCAGAAATAAAGCAGATCCAGCGCATTGATTATTAATACTTTAATCTGGTCGCGGGCCTGCTGGTTTGCCGCAGCCAGCCACTCTTTAGGCTGATTGAGGAAATCGTAAACATCGGTTTCAGGAAACAGAATTTCCAGCCGTGTATAACAGTCCTGAAACTGATTCAGTTTCTGCCGGTAATCTTTTAAGCGGTTCTTGACATTATTAGCCCGATCCACAGAGCCCTCAATAAAGCCGGCCACGCAATCCGACGCAGCTTTTGAAATCACCGCTGCCCAGCTTTGCAGGATGCCGGCGACTTCTACAGCCCCAAAAAATCCCAGCAGCCCCCCGATCATCGCGTTAAACGCAAATGCTACGGGGATGGAAAGCACACTCCGGAAAAAATTGCCATATGCGGCTTCTTTCGGCAATCCCCGAAACAAGTTGTGGGTGGTCAGATAAACCCCATTGACCAGAGCCATAATCGCATACAACAGAACCGGATGAGTAGAGATATTAATATCAAAACCACGATTCAGCAACAGGGTTTTGATCAGATAATCCAGCAGGGGAACGGAAAATCCCGTATAAAACAGCGAGTCAGACAACCGGTTCCAGCTGACAAAATCGTTCCACTTCAGCAATGACGACCGCCGGATGCCGCCTCCGCCAATAACGGACTGAACAATATTACGAAGCCCGGTAATACCGAACCAGATAAACGCTCCGAAATAAGTCAATACCCACCAGTCATGGGTCAGCATAAATGTCAGAAATGCCGGGATAAACCCGACGCCTACCTTTAGGATATCCTGTAGCACAGGATGAACATAACGCCATGAATAGCGTACCTTTTCCGGCTCAGCATCCGGCGGAATGAGTGTCAAATGATTGGTATTGTCACCGTGATGCCCCCCCATGGTCACAATATTCCCATGATCCACCATATCCGTGGAATCTTCATGGGCAACCCATTCCTGGCGGCAACGAATTCCGGCAAAACGAAACCCCGGGATTTTCCGAATTCGGCGTAAAAAATTTCCAATCCGCCCCTTTGCTTCATGGGAAAAGGTATAAATACGGCGCAACGATGTATCAATGTGAAACGGAATAATCAGCCGGGAGGAACCGGCCTCATTTTCAATTTTTTTCTGTACATGGGCGGGCAAAGAATCCATGACTACCAGCCCCATCCCGAAAAGCCTATCAATGTGGCCTGTGGAATCACTCCCCACCCTTGGCTTCAATGGTTTGACCCGATACATGTTTTTCAATGTTTCAATGTCTGTCAGTATTTTTTTAAATTTGGGAACCCGCGAGCGCGCAATGGGATCCCCCCGGGTCTCCAACCGATCAATTATTTCCAGGATTATCTGCTTAATCTGAATCACATTACCGTTATTCAGACTCTGTTGAAGCCGATGAATCGGGGGAATATGATCCACCTTACAATTGGAGTAATCCTTGAGATTGAAAATTTCAAGCCGGGTAATCCGTCCATTACACTCATAGAGCATTTCCAGGACATCTTCCACTTTCAGATGGGTCAAATTCAGGGTAATTCGATATCCTGAATGGAATTCAGCAAGCCTGTCGATAAGTTCGCAGGGGGAAAGCTGCATCAGTAATGGAATCGGTGTGATGGTGCAGGTTTTATTGATATCGGGAACAGATAGATTCTGCTCGGGCTTTAAAAACCTTTCATGCACGGTGTCCACCGTCAAGAGGTTCATTCTGACGACCAGCGCCTCTATGCGCTCCTGTTCATCGACATCCGCTTCTGCATATTGTTCCCGCAGCCGGCTGACCTTTTCCTCTAAAAGCGGCAACAGCCGGGCATGGATGAATTTCGCCAGATGAAGCATTGATGCCTGGCCCAAGCCCACGAACTTGTAAAAACGCTCCGAATCAAGCATTTGCAGGTTAATTTCCAGTTCCCGGTTAATGGCTGGCCGATGATGTTCGTTGAACGCATCAAAGATTGCCATCACATAATCCTGCTGATGATCGGACACGGCCCGTCCGTTGTTCATGAATGCCCGGACCGGTTCTTCTTCCAGGAAACGAAGAAAAACCCTTGAATCGGTAAACCCCCTCGGCACCCATATAATCTCGGCAAATCCCCCGTAAAAGGAAACTGAAAATTCAATGCCGATACGAACCATGATCCCCATGGTGGCCGCGGCTTCCATCAACTCGGCCGCAGTTTCGGGCCGGATAAAATTATAATAGATGACGCGCAGGCGACGAATGCCCTTTATCCACGCATCCATAATCAGATGAGTAGCTGATTTCCGGCCTTTGGTATTGGCGTCATGCACATGATCATCAAAGGCAAGCTGGTTCCATTCTTCCGGCATTTCCAGCAGATGATACCGTTCCAGATAGTCCCGCACAATTCTGGGTTTTCCGGATGCGACAATACTGAAATCCCGGGCCAGTTTCAGCTGTCGCGCATAATTCCCATGAGCCCGCACCAGTTCCTTCATTATTTCCAGCAACACCCGGGCCGTGTTTTTCTTAAGCCCTTGGTCCGCGCTGCACAGGACTTCATCCCTGAGGGCACGAAGTGCGTTTAAGCGATTTTCAATCTGACCGCGCTCAAGGGATGCCAGCAGATGAATGACCGCATACGCAATTCGAAGCCCCTTGGATTCCGCCATTTCCTTGATTCCACGGGGATGGAAATAATGAAAAAATCGCCGCTGATCATTGAGCTGTGACGTATCACCGGATATCATGTCGTTGACAATACTCAACAGACGGTGGTCTCGCTTGTCAAAAAACAGTTTTGAGGTTCGAAAAGACGTGTGCTGATTCAAAAAATTGATCTCCTGATAGTTCGTACTGCAGGCTCGCGGTATTTTACCCGATTTAACAATATTCTAATTTTTCAAGATTTTATCAAAGCCCCTCTGCCTTGTCCATAAAAATTAACCCCCATCTCCTGATGTCGGGAAAAACCAGAGAAATGCTATTACACCATAAGACCCGATGGATCCGCTGTCCGCAGTATAGTTATACAGTTTGTAATTTGCTTTATGCATGATTTCTGCTATGATGAGTTTTAAATTTTTATCAGGCAGCTAACGTGTGTTCGTTTCATGCCCTCAACAGACAAACCTGCTCTACAAAAGAGACCTGATTTAAACCGCACGATTTAAAAATTAATATGACCCAGCGACTCATTCAAATAACGTTTCCCGTCGTCCCGCCGGACGATATCGCCCGGATGACAAAAGACATTCAGATGGTGAACATGTGGCGGGACCAGCTTCAACCGGATCAGAACATTCTTCAGTTGATTGCCCCGGCAGAAGACTGTGAAAATATAATGGATCATTTTCAGCAGCGGTTCGGGAACTCACCCGGGTTCAATATTTTGCTGATGTCGGTGGAAGCCGTGCTGCCCCGGCCAAAGGCTGAACCAAAACAAGAAAAAGAAACCGATATTACTGAAAAAAAACGGTCTGTAAATAACAAACACCGTGTCAGTCGCGAAGAATTATATGCGGCCATAAACGCGGGGATCATCATCAACAGAACCTTTATTGCTTTGACCATACTGTCTTCCATTGTTGCGGCCATCGGGCTGATGCGAAACGATATTGCCATTATCATCGGTGCAATGGTAATCGCCCCCCTGCTGACGCCCAATATGGCGCTGGCTCTTGCAACGACTCTGGGGGATTCTCAGTTAGGAAAAGACGCATTAAACTTATATTTCGCACGATCAGATATGTTTTTTCGAATTTAAATGCCGAGGTGTCAAAGCAGAGGCTAATAGCTTGATATTGCACCAAATAAAATAAATCTAGACTTTTGCCTTAAATTGTTTTACAACGTCTCAAAAAC
>JAJRPH010000429.1 GCA_024280875.1 Deltaproteobacteria bacterium
AGCGAGATAGCCAAGGATGACGATTATGGGCGTAGCGTATATAAAATTCGTCCAGGGGGTGTTCCACAGGCTGATCAGGCCGATGCCGATCACCGTGCTGGGAAGGGCAAAAAGAAAAATTGTCAACGAGTCTATTGATCGCCAATACCGAAAGGCCTTTGTTTGTATCAGGTAGCCCGTAAAGAAACCTGTCAGGGTGAGGAGGGAGGCCCCGATAACGGCATACGTGAGACTTCGAAAAAGACTTGCCCCGGCTCTTTGAATGGCCTCGGCATAGGCCGCGATACCGGCTGACTGAATGACAAGGACAATTGCAGGTACAATCACAATGATAAACCCGATGACGGCAACCAGGGCGAACAGCCATTTACGCCATGCCCCAAGCCTGATCAGCGGCAGATGATCGAGACCGGGCGATGGGCGCAGTTGATACGTCCTTTCACGGAGGAAAACAGCCTCTATGAGTAAAATGGCCAGCGTAACGGCGGCAAGGGGGATGGCGGCGGCCGTGGCGGTCTTGAAGTTGTAAAAGGCGGAAAACTGGGTAAAGCTCTCCACGGGAAAGACATCATATCTCAGAAAATTCGGCACACTGAATTCCCCAAAGCTTAAAAGAAAGACCAGCATGGCGGAAAGCAGCACACCGGGCAGGATGAGGGGAATCGTGATCCCCTTCATGACCCCGCGCCACCCGGTGACCAGCCTTGCCGCCTCTTCCAGCCGGGGGTTGATTGTCCGCAGAAAAATCATTGTGAGCAGCATGGGTATGGGCAGGAAGATGGAGAAAAGAACAAAAGAACAGCCCGGCAGACCAAAGAGAAATCGGGTTGTCGCCCTGGCGGCGGAGGCAGTAAGCAGGTGCGCCAGAAGTCCTTCTCTTCCGAGCAGATCAAACCACGATACTGCGATGATGTAAGGGGGGATGAGCAGGGGAATAACGAAGAGGACCGCAAAGAATCTGCGAAAGGGGATGTCTGTTTTTCCGAAAAGTAGGCCCAAAGTCATGCCGACCGTGACAGTGAGTGCCATGACCAAAAAAGAGAGTGCCATACTGTGGCCCATGAGGGTCCACTGGTGCGAAGATGCCAGCAGGCCCCCATAGGACGACAGGCTGAGATGGCCATCCACAAACATGCTCTTGATCAGCATGGAGAGGACGGGCAGCATGCCGATGACAAAAAGGAGGATGACGATAAATATGAGGAATATGCGCTTTGTCACCTAAAGCCCCATCCAGGCTTTTAAAAAAGGCTGAATTTGGACCAGCTTTTTTGCAACATCTGCGTAATTTACCTGCATTACCTTGATTTTGCCAATCGGTTTCAACTCCGGAGGTGTCTGAACCCCGGAATGCAGGGGGATCTGGGCGCAGTCGGCAAAAGCCAGCTTTTTCTCGACTTTCCTGGAAAGCAGATAATCAATGAGCTTTTTAGCTGTTTCCGGGTGAGGTCCGCCCTTGATGAGCACGGTGGCGTTGGGCACAATGAAGCACCCGATGCCGTTTGCTCCCTGGTCAGGATACACCATGCTGACCGGTTTTCCCTGTCGTATGCGGTTGACGACATCGTCGCTGTCCACCAGGCTGAATGCATACTGTCCTGCGGCAACGAAATCCGCGCTTTCACCGTTATTTGTCGAGACTGCCACATCGTTATTCTTTAAGGCCGCCATAAATTCTTTTGTCTGCTCATCCCCCTGGATCGTAAAAAGGGCCGCTATCTGGGATGTGGTGGTCCCGAAGAGGGGGTTGGTGATAACCGATTTTCCTTTCCAGCGGGGATTGGTATACGCCATAATCGTTTGCGGTTTAACCGCCTCGTTATTGTTGACCACAAGAACTCTTGCCCGGGCTGAAAAACCGGTCCAGTACCCATCCGGGTCCTTGAATACGGCCGGGATATCTTTCGCATGGGGAGATACATAGGGCGCTGAGATTCCTTTTTGTTTGAGAACTTCAGCCCGGATCGGCTCATTGGCCCAGTAGACATCCGCCTGGGGATTATTTTTTTCTGCAATGAGGCGGTTCATGGAACCGGTACTCTTGGCCTCCTCGGTATCATAAACTGCTTTGACCTTGATGTCGGTTTCCTTTTCAAAATCTTTGAGTATGGGTTCGGAAAAGACCTGGTCCTCGGAAACATAGACCGTAACTACCTTTGCGGTTTCCTCATTTTTGCTGCATCCGGAGATGGTGACACTGCTTACAGTGATTGCGGCCAACGCAGTCAAGATACAAAAATGTTTAAAGAATAATTTGGCTTTTAACATGATTTTCTTCATCGTTTCTTCTCCACAAAAGATTTCATTAAACTTCATGATAGCTTTCTTTAACATCCGTACCCGGCCATAAGCTTATCATACCTGCAATAAGTGCTATACCTAAAATGAATATGGCAGCAATTAAAATATACTTTTGTTTCATTGTAAACCACAGGATTTCACCTGCCAGGCCCAAGACCATCCCGAAAATAGAGGCCCGGGCAAAAAGCTTCGGCCAGGTGCGCAGTTTCATAGTGTGATTGTATCTGCAGCTAACAGCGAGCGTGACGACAAAAATAACCGGCAACAGAAGGAATGGATAAAGCAGGTGTGCCCGTATAAAGATATTATCATTAAGCGCCCCGGGTGCTGGAGACACCCCGGCCCCATAAAACCCTTCGTTAAACTCAATATAAATACCCGGCAGCACCGTGGCCATAAAACCACATATCCAGTTGAGAAATATGGAGATTCGAAGGTTTGCGGTGATGGGTGAAAAGCCTTTCGATCCGGCATTTGTAAATGATCCCGAAAGCCCTATTATCAGAATGAGGAATCCGATTTCCAGCATTGTCAGGACCACATCATCAAGGGGGATGCCGTTGGGACCGGATGCAAAGAGAGCGGGAGGTTCCCATCCGGCTGTTGCGGAAAAGACATAAATGCCCGTTGCCGACAGGAGACTGACAAGTGTAATCCATAATCCCAGGCTGCTTATCCGCTTTCTCCAGTCAACCCGGGATTGATACTGAAAGTATATGGCTGCAATTGCGGAGAGCCCGCTCATTAAAGCGGCCACAATAAGGTGAGAATGGGATCCCACCAGGCCATCCTGAAAATCATCGGGTTTTATACCGGTAGCATTATGCAGCGTATTGAATCCGGGGAGGGACCTGGCGCCGATGTCGATACACCAGCCGGCAAGGTGACCCATGGGGGCTGCGATGAGAATCGCGGCAATCGAGGTAAAGAGCAGCCAGAAGGCCGTACCTGTATTTTCTGACTTTTTGTTTTTTCCCAGTGCAAATATAGCCATAGCAGATAGGAGCGCTATTCCAAGGCAATCGGTCATCACCATGCCGATGATTTGAACCACGGCAGCAGCAGAAAGACCCTTGCTGGTGTTGAAGATGGAACCTATGCCGACGATCAGGATGGAAAGCATGGCGCCTGCTGTATAGAGCCGCTTATCGACAACTTTAAGGGGAAGCATCTTTGTTGTCAAAAGATACAGCAGAATCAAAAGTGGGACCATGATTCCATGATAGTACATGGCACTCGAATAGCTGAAATCCCCCGGGGTAAACCAACGAACCATGAAAAAGGGGCTTGATAACAGTGTCACAAAAATCCAGCCCACCGCGAAAAATAAGGCAACATCCGATAAAGCAACCGTCTTTGCGTCGTTGGTTTGCATTTTCATCTTTATTTTACCCTGTCAAGGAAGGAGACCGTGTCCGTCCAGCAAATGTTAAAGGTTCCCCCGAACGTGTGATTGGGGCTGGTCATGGCAAGGACATGGTCACCCGAAGGCGCGGTTTTGTCCTTGATAACCTGCCAGGTTGCCAGGGGGCCCCGCTGGTTTGTTGCGTCCACTTTCCACACGGCGGGAAGTTCCCCAACGGTCACATCGTCAAAGTTCCAGGATGCATTACCTGTTTTACTTACTGTGGCCGTTTGGGCGTGAGCCATGCCGTAACTGAGCATAGCGGCTAAAGCAAACGCCGTAAGCAGGAATACTACTGTCTTTACTTTATTTTTTGTTTGTACCATAATATTCAGCTCCTTTCTTTGGGAAGAGAAACAGTGAAAGCGCTTCCCCTGTTGGTGCTTTTTATAGTGATGTCGCCACCGTGGGCCCGGATGATAGCCAGCGCCAGACTCAAACCGAGTCCGGTACCGGTTGTTGAACGGCTTTTATCGCCGCGATAGAAGCGGTCAAAGACGTGGGGAATGTCCTTTTCATCTATGCCCATGCCGGTATCTGAGATTCTGACCGTTACACCTGCTGTATCCTCGGCAATGGACAGGCTTACGCTGCCGCCGGAAGGTGTATATTTGATGGCATTATCCAACAGGTTTGCCATAACGCGTTGCAGCCTTTGCCGGTCACCATGGACTGTCAGAGGCCGAGGGGGCTTTTCCAGAAAAATTTTGATACGTTTGTCTTCGGCTACCGGCGCAAACAGGTCTGCGGCGTCCTCGATAATTTTGCAAATATCCAGTTGTGTAACATCGAGTTTAATGACCCCTGAATCGGTTTTTGCGATTTCCAGCATTGTGCCGATCATTTCAATCAGGTCATCACTTCCGTCAATAACCGATGCCGCCATTTCACGGAATTCTTCAAGATTTTCGCTGCTTTTCAGGGTCGTTTCGGCAATACCGCGAATGCGCGTAACAGGGGTGCGCAATTCATGAGCGATATTATCGGTGATCTGCTGCAATTCACTGATAAGGGATTCAATTCGTTCCAGCATATTGTTGAACGCATAAACAAGGGCGTTTATTTCTTCGCCTTCGTCCGCCAGTGTTACTCTTTTCCCGAAATCATGTCTCCCGGTTTTAGTCGCGGTTTCCGTTACCCGTTTGACCCCGGACATCGCTTTTTTTGCCAGCAGCCACCCCATGAGGCCGCCGCAGATCAGCATAATAACCAGGGCGGTTCCAAAGGTCTCCCGGTATCTTTCCAGCAGACGTTCGTCTCCTTTGAGGGAGGTGGCGATCCGGATAATGTTTCCGTCCATGACAGGCATGGAAATGACTCTTATCTTATGCCGATGTCCGGGCCGGGAAATCGTGTAAAAAGACGGCTGGGTACCGGAACGCTCAGGTGGAGCCAGGGATAGCGGTTTCGGATGAGTCCATAGACGCATATCGGAAGCAGCCGATAACTTGCCTGCCGAAGATACCAGTTCAAAGAATACCCGCCCGGTCCCTCGTGATTCCGCCTCTCGCGTAAACTCCGCCTGAAGTGCGGTAATGCCGCGTTCTTTGTAAAGGGAGGTAAATTCCTTTGCCGTATCCAAGAGTTCAGTGTCCGTCTGATCATGAAGGTGGGATACAAGAAACACATACACAACCATAAACACGGCCAGGGACAATGTGGAAAACACCCCAAGAAACCATAGGGTGAGTCGAAAGGTCGTTGTTCGCAGGAAACTAGTCCTTTTCTTCGAGAACATACCCGGCGCCCCGTATCGTATGGATGAGATTTTTGCCAAATGGGCGGTCGATCTTGTCCCGCAGACGACAGATGCGTGATTCCACCACAGAGGTTCGCGGGTCGAAGTTGTAGTCCCAGACGTGTTCCATGATCATCGTTTTTGAAACAACCCGGCCGGTATTTCGCAGGAGGTATTCCAGCAACGCAAACTCCTTTGGTTGGAGTTCGATTTCAATGTCTTTTCTGAAGACTTTTCGTCTTGCCAGGTCCATTTTGAAATTACCGACAGAAAGTGTTGTCGGTTCTCCCGCCCGGGTGGCCCGCCGGATAAGCGCATGAATACGCGCCACTAATTCCGAGAAAGCAAACGGCTTGACCAGGTAGTCATCACCACCGGCTTGTAATCCTTTAATCCTGTCATCCACCGAGCTTTTGGCACTCAGGACAATAACAGGAATCTCGCTGCTGTTTTGGCGCATTTTGTCAATTAATGTCAAACCGTCCAGCTTTGGCGGCATAATGTCAATCACTGCGGCATCATAGGGTTCTGTCAGCACAAGGTGAAGGCCGTCTTCGCCGTCGGCAGCATGATCCACGGCAAAGCCTTCCTGTCTCAGTCCTTTTAAGATAAACAGGGCCGTCTGCTTGTCATCTTCAACGATCAGAATTCTCATTTTTTGTCACCTTAGCCATCTGGTTCATATTTGGTGTTTATCCCGATTCTGTGGGAGCCGGATCGTTACCCGGGTCCAATCTCCCAAGCAACTTTCAAATTGTATATTCCCGTCATGGAGTTCGATAATCCGCTTTACAATGGGCAGTCCCAGGCCGGAACCACCATAACGGGTCGATCTGGATTTTTCAGCCCTGTAGAACTGGTCAAAAACTTTAGAAACTTCAGCTTCAGCAACCCCCGGGCCAGTATTGGTGGCGACTACCGTCAGGTAGCTGCGGGATTGGGTGCCGATGATCTCAATGTGTCCGCCATCCACGTTATACTTGGTAGCATTATCCAGTATATTTGAAAATGCGCGGGTCAATTTCTCCTCATTTCCTGTCACAATAAGTTGCCGGGGAAAATGGGTATGTATCTGAATGTTGCGCGGTTCCGCCAAATAACGATAATCGGCTATTAAGGACTCCAGGATTGTGGAAACATCCACCGGATCTTTTGTTGTGGAGTCTTCAATTTCAAGTGATGATAGATCCAAAAGATTTTTAACGAGCCGCTCCATGCGCAGCACCTGCTCTGTTTGCCTCGCTAGGATTTCCATTGGCAGGCCATGCAGATTTCCACCATGGGCTGACCGTATTTCATCCAGTGACAGCCGCATCAGGGTCAGTGGCGTTTTTAATTCGTGAGATGCGTCGGCAAGCAGTCTCTTTTGCCGTAAGAAGGCATGCTGCAGCCGATCAAAGACTTGGTTGAGCGTTTTTGCCAGCGCGTTGAATTCATCCCGGTCACCGCTAACCGGTATCCGTCGGTCCAGATGATTTTCGGTGATATCACGGGCCTGGTCGTTTATCATCTTGACCGGTTTCAGGATAAAACCGGCGACAAAATAGCTGACAGCCATCAGAAGCAGCACGGAAAACGCAAGCCCGCTGGCGACGCCAGTGAGGGTATCCCATAGTTCTTCTTCGAGTTTTTCCATGGGGCGGCCGGCACAAATGAGAAATGTGCTCCCGTCAAGTGAAATCCTAAAGCTCCTCACTCGAAAGCTCACCTCATTTCGTCGATCCTGCCCTAAATCAATTTTTTCACGGGGAATGGTGACACTGACCGTCGTGCCGGAGTCCGGCGCTGGTTCCGGGATTTCTATCTGTCGCGCTAAGTGGGACTGGTAAATCAAGTGGCCGGTATCCTGATCGTAAATCTTCAACCAATAGCGACTATCACCAATAAACAAAGGAGCATCCGGGGTTTGATTTTTTTCACTTTGTAAAACCATATGAACGGCCCGCTGGGCGGTGATTTCCAGATCTGAATCAATAATTCGAAACGGCTGTTCCATCATTTCCCACAAAATGATGCAGGAAAATACCAGGCTGGCCCCAAAACCGGCGGCTGTGATCAATAGGGAAATTTTATGCCGAACGGTCATTGGGCTTCATCCTTGATAATATAACCCACTCCACGAATGGTCCGGATAATGGTGCCATGGCCGAAATCCCCAATCTTGTGCCGCAGGTTCTTGATATGAACATCCATAAAATTGGACATGCTGAAGGGATCGAAAGCGTCTCCCCAAACGTGTTCGGCCAGGTTGAAACGCGACACGGCGCGATTCTTGTTGTATAAGAGAAATTCCAGAATGGAAAACTCTCTGGCGGTCAAATCCACGGGGTTGCCGTCTTTGGTCACTTCGCGACTGATGGTATCGAGCCGCAGGCCCTTGGCCTGTAGTACTGCATCAGCCTGGCTGCCGGACCGTCTGAACAGGGCGCGGATTCGTGCCAGCAGTTCGTCAAGAGAAAACGGTTTAGCCAGATAGTCGTCTGCGCCCAGGTCGAGCCCCTTGACCTTATCACCGCTTTCTCCCCTAGCGGTCAGCATGAGGACCGGCGTAGTTATGTCCGCCTGCCGAATTTCCCGCAGGACGGACAGCCCGTCCTGTTTGGGCAACATGATATCCAGAATTATTAAATCATAGGGTGTATCAAACAACTTATCCAAGGCATCTTCACCGTCCAGCGCGGTTTCGACCATGTAGCGCAGGCCTTCAAGGGTGCGTTTGAGCTGATTTAATAAGGATTGCTCGTCATCTACGATTAATATTCTCATTGTTTCTCCATCATAGCTACCTATAACAAATTTGTCTCTTGTCCAAAATATATTTTTTGATTGCTGACAGGGGAGCAGATAGTTCCATATTTTTTTATACCCCGCTTTTAAATTTAATTGTAAATCTGAGGTTTACCATATCAGCAGTACCCGGCCCTGCCAGTGTACCGGGAGTGGGTCTCGGTTCACTTGAATCTCATTATTTGTCCGCCTGACCAGTTTCGTAGCGAACCGATCATGGAGCATCTGTTGCAGCGTGTCCAGACAACGATCATATTCGCCCGTGTCCATTGCCGCAGTAAT
>JAJRPH010000430.1 GCA_024280875.1 Deltaproteobacteria bacterium
AAAAATAACAAAAAAACCGAAAACGCTATCTCAAAAAATAAAATTGCAAGTATCATATTAATAATCAAGGTGTTATATTGTAGTAAAAAAAGTTAACCGGACAGCAGTGAAAAAATATAAAGACCTGATGGCTCGGAAAATAATCGCCGGTCTGTCTCTTGAGCCGTATTATCCTGAATATAAGGGGCATTATCTTTTGGCGGTAACGGAAACCAAGACCAGAGATGACTTGGATGCGTTTGTAAAAGAGGTGGTATCATGAATGATAACATAAAACAGGGTGCAACAGGCCTTATAATGAATGAACCGCTTTTGTGGGAAAAGGGGAAAAAAGGCAGGATTGGCTTTTCTCTTCCTGAAGCGGACGTGGATACTTATCCTTTGGATGAAGGCTTAATCGGCTCCGGCCCGGATTTTCCCGATCTTTCTGAAGTCGATGTCGTGCGTCATTATACCCGCCTTTCACAATGGAATTTTGGTGTTGATACGGGTATGTACCCTTTGGGGTCGTGTACCATGAAGTATAACCCAAAAACCAATGAGCGCCAGGCCGCGCTGCCGGGGTTTGCAAACGCACATCCCCTTCTCCCGCAAGAAATGGCACAGGGTATACTGAAGATGATGTATGATCTGGAACGATATCTGGCAGACATTACAGGCCTGAATGCAGTAACTGTCCAACCGACAGCCGGTGCTCACGGTGAACTCTGCGGGATGCTCATTTTTGATTCATATCATAAGAGCCGAGGAGAAAAACGGTCTAAAATTATTATCCCGGATACGGCGCATGGAACGAATCCCGCCAGCGCATCACTTTGCGGGATGATGCCGGTTGCTGTAAAATCATATGAAAATGGTGTCTTAGAACCGGAATGGATTGCAGCGCTGATGGATGAAGATACCGCGGGAATAATGGTTACCAATCCAAACACATTAGGGTTGTTTGAGGAAAATATTAAAGCCATTGCAGAAATTGTTCATGAAAAAGGCGGCCTGGTCTATGGTGATGGGGCAAACATGAACGCGGTCATGGGGATCGTTGATATGGGCAGGATCGGTATTGATGTGCTTCATCTTAATTTACACAAAACATTTTCCACCCCTCATGGCGGTGGCGGGCCTGGAACCGGGCCGGTGTGCGTTAAAAAACATTTAGAACCATTTTTGCCCATCCCACGGGTAATCAAGCAAGACGACATGTATACGCTCAGAGAGGACTTTCCTCAAAGTATTGGTCGGCTTCATGCATTTTACGGAAACGTAGGCGTCATGTTAAAAGCATACAGTTATATTCTGAGTATGGGGCCGGAACACCTTAAAAAAGCCAGTCAGTTGGCGGTTTTAAATGCGAATTATATTAGAGAAAAGCTTAAAAATACATTTCATCTGGCGTATGACAGGCCCTGCATGCATGAATGCGTGTTCTCAGATAAAATCCAGCAGGCGAATAAAATATCCACACTGGATATTGCCAAACGTTTAATGGATTATGGTTTTCATCCGCCGACGATTTATTTCCCTTTAGTCGTTCACGGAGCGATGATGATTGAACCCACGGAAACAGAATGCAAAGAGGATATTGACCGGTTTATTGAAGCCATGAAGACCATTGCCAAAGAGGCTGAACAAAATCCGGATTTGCTTAGGAATGCTCCTGTCACACCAAAATTAAATCGCCTGGATGAAACTGCGGCAGCGCGGAACCCATGTTTAACCGGATAGAAAAAGGACAGGTTGAAAAAATGTTTTCATACGATTCACAACGGACAGGTTCAGGAAAAAGCTTTCTGAACATGGAGTTACCTGTGATGGGGTATGGGGCCGCCAGGGATCTGCAAAAAAACATTGTTGCGGCGCGTAAGGGAAAAATTATCAACAATGACGTTGTTCTATGGCTGGAGCATCCCCCTGTATTTACATATGGGAAACATGGTGGAATAGACAATTTGCAAATGGATCTGCTTTTACTGGGAAAAAGAGGCATTTCTGTTGAACAGTCCGAAAGAGGCGGGAACATTACATACCACGGACCAGGCCAACTTGTTGTTTACCCGATCATTGATCTGGAAGAAGCACGATTGGATGTCCCGGGATTTGTACGAATGCTTGAAGAAGTGATGATAAGGACGGCAAGAGATTTTGATGTGGAAATTCAACGTCGACAGGGAAAACCCGGGGTTTGGGTGGATTATCGAAAAATAGGCAGTATCGGTATTGCCATTCACAAAGGGATTTCTTTTCATGGGATGGCGCTCAACGTTAATCTTGATCTGATGCCATTTGAATGGATTCATCCTTGCGGTCTTACAAACATAACCATGTCGTCTCTTAAAAAGGAATTATCAAAAGAAGTTGAATTAGAAAAAGTAAGGAAAAGGGCTCAGTTTCATATGGCTTCGATTTTTGTGAGAAAACTTGTCATGATCAGTAACGACGAATTCGTTTCTATCCTCAAAAAGACAAGTATTGAGGCTGCTGCTTGAGGTTCTTTGTCAATGAGATGCGAGAGGATTAACTTTGATGGAACAACAGATAGATACAATAATGGAAAATTTAACATATAACATCAGGGTGAGAAAACCAACGTGGTTAAGACGCCGCCTTCCTTCAGGGCCAGTCTATGAAGGTGTATGCCGGATGATTGCCTCAAAAAATTTGCATACAGTTTGCCAGGAAGCGAAATGTCCCAATGTCTGGGAGTGTTTCTCAAAACACACGGCAACATTTATGATTTTGGGTGACCGATGCACAAGAAATTGTAAATTTTGCGGAGTACAGCACGGCCCGATTGGTTTGCCGTACCCAGAAGAGCCTGTCCGTGTGGCTTCAGGCGTAAAAGAGTTGGGATTAAAATATGTGACCATAACATCCGTAACCCGGGATGATCTTGAAGATGGTGGTGCTGAATTTTTTGTAAAAATAATTAATGGGATACGCAAAGTCAGTCCTGACACGCGGGTGGAAGTGTTGATTCCTGATTTTCAGGGAAATAAAGAGGCGCTTTGGAAAGTTGCCACGGCAAGGCCCGATGTGTTGAATCATAATATAGAGACTGTCCCACGACTCTATGTTAAAGCACGCCCACAGGCGGATTATAAAAGATCGCTTCAGGTTTTATTTTTAGCGGGAAAAATAGATGATCGTATTGTTACCAAATCCGGCTTAATGCTCGGCCTGGGGGAGTCAGATGAAGAATTGCTTCAAACCATGAAAGATTTATTAAAGGCCGGCTGCCGTATACTGACATTGGGACAGTATTTGCAACCAGGCAAAGATCAATTACCGGTTGAACGTTTTGTCGAACCAGCAGAATTTGATAAGTGGCGAAAGATTGGATTGGAAATGGGGTTTGCAGAAGTTGCCAGTGGGCCATTTGTGAGGAGCTCATATAATGCCGGTGAGACATTTGATTCGCTTATGGAGGAAAAATATATATGAAAAAATTTATGATACTCAATTTGGTGGGTAAAGACCGGCCCGGGATTGTGGATGAAGTTTCAAAAATTATTTTTGGGCATGAAGCGAACATAGAAGACAGCCGGATGGCGGCATTAGGGGGCTGTTTTTCAATCATGGCATTGTTTTCATGTAATGAAAAAAGTGTTGAAAATGTCGGCAAAGATCTGGAAGATTTAAAAAAT
>JAJRPH010000431.1 GCA_024280875.1 Deltaproteobacteria bacterium
GTTCCATGTTAAATCCATTTAATTTATGATTGAAAATTGTTAAACAAGCTGACATTATAAAACTCCTAATGACGCTGGTGACTCGGTCAAGCTGAACCGCGTCAAATTAATTGGCCCCAGAAAATCTCTGCCAGAGCGGGAATGACCTTTCGGAGGATTTCGGTTAAAATTGGAACATATTCTGTTATCCACATGAAAATCAAATTACATGAAAAAAACCGGGCTATGGTTTTAATTTTTCATGGGCGGGTTTACGGTACACCTTTTTATATGACCGGCAGGCCGGACAGAGGTTTTCTTCCAGTTTAATCATAGTGAATAAAAAACCTTCGCCTTTTTCACGGCCTTTGGTGCATACCGGACAGGTATCTTTACAAAAATGCGCCATTGATGTGGTAATTTTTCCATGTTTCATAGAATTCTTCTCCTGTTTGTATTTAAGTATCAGGGTTTTTCTCTACTATTGACGAAGACTCTTCAATACTTCCCGGACACGGTAATCCGGATCATCCGCCAGGGCGCTTAACAAAGGAGCAACCCGGCTGTCCTTAATCTGAAAAATCGCATACACGGCTGCTACACGGACCGCTGTTTCAATTTTTTTCTTAAAAAACAGACGCCGCTTTGGCATCAGTATATTTTCCAGCGGCACAACAAATAAAGGGGCTGCAATCTGCCCCATTGCCCGGCAGGCGGCGATCACTACCTCTTTTTCTTCGCACTTTTCCACCACGGATATAAGGGTTTCCACTGCTGTAGCAGCATTGAGTTTGCCCAAAGAATTGATCGCCGGAACAGCCAGATCCGGATCATCACTGCGGGCCAGGTCAAGAAGCAGATGAGTCACTTCGGAAGTGTTTAATCTTTCAGCCAGTCGAAATGCTGACCGGCGGACAACATCGGCGGTATCCGACAGAGTATCGGTCACTTCCGCCATCAAATCTTCTGTCACGGAATCAATGACATCCAGAATACGGGCACGATATTCCGGTCGGCTCTCATTCATAAGCGATTTTCTAAACATAAGAATCGCCTCATCCCCCTTGTTTTTAATTAACTCAACGCACAGGCGCCTTGCCCGCATATTGCTTTCCCGCTTGATCGTTTCGATTAAAAGCGGGACAATCCAGCGGCCCAGATTGCTTAATAACTGAAATGCATCCTGTTGTCGCGAACGATCCTCTGACTTTAAATCATCAATGACGATTTCGATGATTTTCGGATCCAGGGATTTGTTCGAAGCCTTATCGTCATCAAAAACAGAAGACGATTGAATGCCGGAAAAATTTCGGAGTTTGGTAAAAATCCAGGCACCCAGAGTATAATCGCCATAAAGGATAAACATCTCTCCACAGCAGAAAAGGATTTCGCCGGCCCGTCGGTTAAGCTCAGAATTAACTTCACCCTCAAATAGTGGAATTGCCTGTGTCAGGATAAATTTCAGATAGGACGCACTAGGGCGCCAGTCTTCCGGCTTGATAATAACATCAAAAATATCCAGCATTGATTTTCTGCCGGCTTCATCCATGGTTTTGTATTTTTTACACAGCTTTCCAAGAAGAACTCCGGCACTTTTCCGGTCACCGGACAGGAAAAACTCCCGAACACGGCATGGGAATACATTTATATCAAAATCATTTTCAGTTTCTCCAGACTGTTCGGTTTCATCAGCCATCAAGGCCTCTTCAATCGCTAACCCCGGTTCCATATCAGACGCACCCGGCTGTTCGTCGAAAATCTCATATATCCGCTGATCAAAAAGAATGCCTTTTATTTGCTTTTCAGCAGCGATTTCCTGCCAGAAATCTCCATTCAGCTCTCCTTCAGAAAACTCGGAAGCAGCGGAGATAAACCCCAGCATATCATTTAACGACACCTTGCTTAAAAAGGTAACACTGTTTAACCTGACATCTGACAAAAACTTTATAAAGCTGTTTGCCATGGCTTCAAAACCGGATATATCAAGTTTGGCACCATTGATCAGAAGAGAAGTTTCAATCCGGGCAATATTTAATACCGGCTGTTTTTCAAATAATATCTTCAGCTCGGCGATCACCTGCTCCACAGCATCTTTAGCAACCGGTCCGTGGGCTGGGTACAGTTTCAATTTGCTGTATGCCCCCAGCAGGGCGCTGATAACCCGCTGAATAACGCCAAGGCCTGAATCATCCATTTCATGATCCAGGGATGCCGATTCACCGCCGATATCTTCCGGGTCCGGAATATTTCCCGATGCGGGCTCGACTTTTGTGTATTTTATCTGTCTGGGATGAATATGCGTGAGCTGATTTTTTTCTGAAAATGCTTTCCAGTAATGGGGTGTAATCTCTTTTGGTTCGATACGGCTTATTCGTTTTAAAATAATCCGGAGCTCTTCTTCTTTAAACCCTTTTACAAAAGTCAGACATTTAAGCTGAAGCCGATCCCAAAAATCAATTATTTTCTGGGCGATGGAGTGAAAATTTCCGACTTCTATGAGTTGACCGTTAATCAGAATGCTGTTTTTTTCCGTGATAATACTGAAACGTTCCGTATCCTCCAGTACCTTTTCAACCAGCTGGGTCAGCTGATGCACCGAATTGGTCACTGACTTGCTTTCCGGCGGATAAAGCCTTGTATTCCGGATTGTGACAAGCATAGACTGCAGCAACTTCGGGACATATTTCGAGCTTTCATCACTCAGCGGCATATCGGCGATTTCATCTGCACCACCTGAGCCATCATCATCCTGCTCGTTTACCACATATCGCGCCACTTCATGGTCATTGAATATTTGCTGATTATAATTTGTCTGAAGTTCTTCATAGATTTGGGCTTTTTCCTGATTATCGGACCGCTTGTAATGGTGAGCCAGAAATGAGGCGGATGGCAACAAGTTATGCTGATACAGTTTTTCCTGATAATTACCGATCTGTTCATGGAGACTTTTCTTCTGGTCCGGCTTGATGCCGTCATATATAACCCCCTGGATACGTTTGCTCGGAAACCGAATCATTTCGTCATTATCCTTAAAATCTGACCGGAGTATCCCCTCATCGACAATCCGATTTAAAAAAGCATGAACCATTGCGGATTTTTCTTCTGACACACCGGTCAGCATACTTAAGGAAATCGATTCCCCAAAAGCGGAGGCACAATTCAAAAACCGCTGGCTTTCGCCGTCAAGAGCAAGAATTTTATGGCGGATAATGTCTTCAATGGACTTTGGGAAATAGCCTTTTTCCAATTTCATGACTTTCCAGCGCTGTCCGGATTGAACGATTTTCTGGTCACTGATCATCTTTCTTAATAGTTCTTCGACAAACAGCGGATTCCCCTTTGAAATTTCCGCCAGTTCACGGGTTAATCGAAGGGGCATTTCAATTTCTGGAAAAATAACCCTGACATGTTGTTCAATATCTTTGACTTCCAGCGGCGTCATCTCAATGGTCTGTATCCCTAAACCATCGCTGTAGGCCGTCCGGAAAAGATCGAGCGGAATTGTTTTGGGACTTGCTTTCGATCCTTCAGTAGCGGTTCCGCAGATAAACAATACCAGCGATTTTTCTCGCATAATGATACGCAGCAAGTGAAGCGACGCCGGGTCACTGTAATCCAGATCATCGATCAGGACCGCCAGCTTTCCGTCTTCAACCAGTAATACAAAAAACTGGATAAATGATCGAAAAATGGCTTCGCGCTGCTGCTCGTTAATATCCTGACTGGTTAAATCTGTTTCTCCCAGCTGAGGCAGAATATTTGCCAGCCGTTCCAGTTCCTTCTCATCCATAGCCTCAAGGATGCCGACACCTTTATCTTCCCTTTGATTCATCAATTCCGTAACGATATAGGAAACCAGGTAATAGGGACGGAACGATTCCTGGATAATCCCTGAGACGCGGATTGTATTTAGTTTTGTTTTCTCCAGATTCCGTTGGACAATGTCTAAAAAACTTGTTTTGCCCATGCCGGTGGCCCCGTCAATAATGACAAACTGGCTGATTCCCTCACTAATGCCCTGCAAGTTATCATTCACCTGCCTGAACTGGGGCTTTCTCCCCACAATGCTGAAGCTGTCAAGATATTGAACCGCCTGCCGGGTCACTTCTCCGGCATCTGCGTATTGATTCCTACCGGCCTGTTTCGCATGGTACAGTGCATTTTTAACCTGGCTGATCAACTCTTTTCCGCTGCCCGCATCACCCGGGGCTGTTGCAGCTCCAATGCTCAATGTAATCGGGATTTCCGTGCCGGCATCTGATGAAAAAAATGAATTTTCATCAATAGAATCGATCAGTTCCGCAGCAATAATCAGGGCGTTATGTTTCTTAATATTCGGCAAAAGAAGCATAAATTCATCTCCGGCGTTGAGAACTGGAATACCTTTTTTACCGGAAACCTTTTTTAATATTTTTGCCACATGAACCAGCACCTGGTCCCCGACGCCGCTGCCGTATTGGTCGTTAATCCGTTTAAAATAATCAATATCAACCACCAACAAAGAAACCGGATGGGTATCCAGTGCGTTCCAGTCAACCTTCTTTTTAAGGTATTGAAGAAGATAACGACGGTTTTTCAAACCTGTCAGATAATCCTCCTGCATTAAAGCTGAAGGATCTCGTCCCACATTTTGCAAAAAATAGAACAGCTTTTGAAATTTCATGTATTCCCCTGACATGAATAATTGTTATATATAATCCTATCTCTGCATACCCGGGCCAAATACCCGCAAATCTTCTTTCCCTGATATAACGTATTAAAAAGCTGAATAATATTCAACATCAAATTCCACCTACGCTTTTTTAACCATCAATATGTTTTTCAAACAAAAAATCTTAAGAAATCTTATAATGAGAATCCATAGAAATATCCGATTTTACAAATAATAGGAAACAGGCGGCGGAAATACCGGCAGAGCTATACACCATGCACATGACCATAATCTGATATCTGACAGCCGTCAACGGGGAAACCCCTGACAAAATTTGTCCGGTCATCATTCCGGGAAGTGAGACTATGCCGACGGCAAACAAGGTATTGGTTATCGGTATCAGTGATGCCCCAAGCGCAATGCTGCGCGCTTTTTCATAAGTTGTTTCTCTTTTTATTTCCGCCATAAACCGTTCAGCGGCCAGACTGACACTGTTCATGGCGTTAGCAAAAATCATCCCGGCCAATGGAATCATATATCGCGGACAAAACCATGGAGAGAGATCAAGAACCCCCTGCGTAACTAAAACCAGGGTAAAGCCACCGCCGATCAGAATGGAATACAACGCTTTTGGGACCAGCCGGCGTCGTTGGACTTTTATGGTGCGGAGGGCGATCCATGCGGATGCAAAAACCATCACCCCTAAAACGGCAAGAACAGCCAGTGAGTTATCCGCTTGAAAAATATAAACCAGAACATATCCGATCAGCAACAGCTGAATCAGCATCCGGGATACCGCGTAAAGCGCATTTCTATAGTCCATTGACCATTTGTATAAAATCCCTACCACTGCCAGCACCGGCACAAAGGCCAGTGCCAGATTAGTATAATCGATAATCTGAATTGAATTACCCATTGTATTATTTCCTATTATTCTGTCTTCTTCTTCTAAATAACTCATTCATAAAAATCTGAAATGACAGATAAGTTATTCGCTGATACAGTGGTGATTCATCACCATGAAAAGCTTTTTACGGGTTTGCGTTAAATGAAAATAATTCTTTCATATAATATACTTTTCCCAAAAATGGAATTAAAACCCTTTTCAACAAGGACAGCACAGAAAGTTAACCCCACCAAAGAATACAATATAAAACTCCCGGCAACGCTGACCTGTTTATATTTCAATATTTTATTATGCAATATAAATTCAGGACATTGATCATTGCTAAAAAAATAAGCCTCTCCATTCATTGAGAAAAGTCTTAATCAGCCTTTTCCCTCGCCACTTTATCGGTCTGACATCCATTTTGTCGGTTTATTTCCCATTCTATCGGGCCGGGATTTAAAAAAATGACTTTCACAGTTAATCTTTGATTCAAAAAGATCAAATCAAAAATCTTTAAAAAATAAGTGCTTGATGTCCGTAAATGTCTGGGGAGCGGTTTCCTCCAAAGATTCCATAAAAGGCTCCCACCAATACTGGCAGGTCGGCATTTCATGCCGACCTGCCAATGAGTGAAAATCCAAAACAAAACTGATTACCTGACAGGCTGCTACAATGGAAAAAACGGTTATTTTAAATCAGCTTTCCCGTTCTTATCAAAAACTTTTGGAAGCGCTGGAAACACCGATTTCCCAGCCGCTGGCAATTGACGGAACCATCCGGCGGTTTGAATGTACCTATGAAATCGCCTGTGAAACTATCATCACATTCTATAAGGAGTGCCTGAATGCCAGGAAATCCCACAACAAATGCCTTCGGGAAGCGTTAAAACAGGGATGGATAACTGACCATGAAGTATGGTCAGCCTTAATAGAATCCAAGAGCCATGCATCCTTTGCATACAGTGAACAGCTGGCAAAGGATGTCTATGACACTATTAAAAAAAGTCATCATGCTTTTGATCATTTAATTACCACATGCAGGGGTCTGACACCCCAATAAAATTATGGCGCCACATTCGCTGATCCCTTAATTGATTTTCCCGCCTGCTTCCCAA
>JAJRPH010000432.1 GCA_024280875.1 Deltaproteobacteria bacterium
AGGCAGCAATTCTGTCCTTCACACTCCCCAGGGGATTGAAATATTCCAGTTTTGCAAATATGTTCGCCTTCAATCCCTCTCCCATGCGATTTAAACGAACGATCGGGGTTGAACCGATGGTATGCTGTATATTGCTGTAAAATTTCATGATGCGTCCCCTTTCAAGTTTAAAGTGACTGCCAATAAAAAAACTGATATTGATCACAAACAGTGAACGGATGTGTTAAAAAAAATTTTCTCACCTGCATATCGCAAGTCTTAATTTTTTTTACGATAAATCTGACGGGGCGACTCGATCAGTACTTGGGTATCCGGGGGAAGCGACTCCGTGACCCAGACATTTCCGCCGATAACTGAACGGGCTCCAATCACCGTATCGCCGCCAAGTATCGTTGCGCCGGAATATATAATCACATCGTCTTCAATGGTCGGGTGACGTTTTTGATCTTTCATTTCTTCAATTTTTCCCTTGGGCACCGAAAGAGCACCGATGGTCACCCCCTGGTAAATCCTTACGTTTTTACCAATTTCAGATGTTTCCCCGATCACGACACCAGTTCCGTGGTCAATCACAAACCGCTCATCAATTTCGGCACCCGGATGAATATCAATCCCGGTTTCTCCATGCACATACTCGGACATCATCCGTGGGAGTAAAGGGACCCCCAGATGATATAGCTGATGGGCAATACGGTATACAGTTATGGCAAACATTCCTGGATAACTGAAAATAATCTCATCATAGCTCTTCGCCGCCGGATCGCCTTCGGCAATAGCGATAATATCCGTGGCAAGGGTATTTTGCAAAACGGGAACCGATTCCAGCAACGCTAAAGCGTTTTCATAGCCACGATCAACGCACTCTGTGCATTCCAGATCAAGCTTAAAACAGTCATGACGAATACTTCGTGCAATTTGGTCAGACAGCGTATCAAACAGCCCGGCCACTGTTTGACCGACATAATATCTCAGATTGACCGGATCGAGCTTTTCTTCGTTAAAATAGCCGGGAAAAAGTACGGCTCTTAATTTGTGCAGAATTTCAATGACCGCTGTTTTGGACGGAAGTTGTTCATAATCGATATGCGCATTACATTTTTCATCATCACACGCATCAATCACCCGGTCGACAATCTCGTGAAGACGTGTGCGGTATTTTGTGTATGAAAAGGCTTGGGGTTTGCAGGACTTGTTATTATATTTTTCCTCTTTTCCCATAAATAATCTCCAGCGTCCAAAACGCCTGTTACGTAAATGTTATTAAACCTCGTGACAGTCTCACGATTGGTCTATTATTGCAAACTGCAGGCTCCTGCTTTCCAGAAAGGAGACATTGTGCGGAGGCGTTCGATAATCGGCGGTAGATTTTCAACTACGAAATCAACTTCTTTTTCGGTATTGTATGTGCTCAAGCTGAACCGGATGGAACCGTGCGCCGCCGTAAACGGAACTCCCATGGCGCGCAGCACGTGAGACGGTTCCAGGGAACCTGAAGTGCACGCGGAACCGGAAGACGCACAGATACCGAGCTGATCCATCATTAAAAGGATGGCCTCGCCTTCCACATATTCAAAACTGATATTGGTCGTATTGGGTAGCCGTGAATCTTTTTTGCCGTTTAATAACGCATTCGGAATATTTTGCATCAACCCGATTTCCAACCGGTCCCGCATGGCCCGGATCCGAGTGTCCATCTCTTCAAGATGGTCCATGGCCAACTCGCTGGCCTGGCCCAGCCCGATAATGGACGCGACATTTTCCGTTCCGCCGCGACGGTTTTTTTCCTGGTGTCCACCGATCATAAACGGAGAAAACTTGGTTCCCTTTTTTACATATAAAACCCCCACACCCTTGGATGCGTGAATTTTATGCCCGGAAAGTGACATCATATCCAGGCCGATCCGTTTCACATCCACCGGTACCTTCCCGACAGCCTGAACTGCGTCTGAATGAAATACAATCCCCTTCCCCCTGAGCTTTTCCGCGAGTTCATCAATGGGAAAGACAACACCGCTTTCATTATTCGCCCACATGACACTGACAAGGGCGGTGTCTTCAGTCAGGTGGCTGAATAAATAATTCAGATCCAGTGTTCCTTCTTTGTCAACAGGCACCCAGGTGACCCTGTACCCGTTTTGAGCAAGATATTCATATAAATTTTTGACTGCCGGATGTTCCACGCGGGTGGTAAGAATATGCTTCTTTCGTGGATTTGACCGGATCGCGGCATTGATCGCCGTGCTGTCACTTTCCGTCCCGCAACTGGTAAATATAATTTCATCCGGATCAGCATTGATCAGGGCAGCGATCTTTTCACGGGCTGCGGCAATTTCACGCCCCACCAAACCGCCAAAAGAATGCATACTCGAAGCATTTCCATAAAAATCTTTTAAATACGGCAGCATGGCATCCAGAACTTCCGGGGCAACCCTTGTGGTGGCATTATTGTCCATGTAAATAATATCCATTATTTTACCTCCTCAACAATAAGGTCCGGGGACACCATTTCCTGAAGCCTGATTTCTACATACTTTTTCAGCGTCAGCTGAGATGCTTTACATGTCGCACAAGTACCGATGAGTTTGACAAGCACCCGGATTCCGTCCACATCGATGAGTTCGATATTGCCCCCGTCCTTTTGAAGAGCCGGCTTGATCTCCCGCTCCAGAGTTTCTTCGATCAGCCGTATTTTCTGGATATTGGTTAATTCTTTTTTGACAGGAACCACGTCCATGCCTTTGTTGTATATGTCATCAATAATTTTTTGAATATTTTCATGACAATTTTCACAGCCGCCACCGGCTTTTACATAATTAGTTACATCCTCAATCGTCTGTAACTGATGTTCTGTAACAGCCCGCTCAATTTCCTTATCCGTAACGCCAAAACATTCACAAACGATATTGCCGTCAATTTCCCTTATAGCCTCTCCCTTATAGCAGTAAATCGCTTTTTCCAGAGCATCCCGTCCTAAAACCGAACAATGCATCTTTTCCTTGGGCAGGCCACCGAGATAATCCGCAATATCATCATTGGTTATTTTTTCAGCCTCTTCTATCGTTTTTCCGATCAACATTTCAGTCAACGCGGATGAAGACGCAATCGCACTGGCACAGCCAAAGGTTTGAAACTTGGCTTCTTTAATTTTTTTGTTTTCATCAAGTTTAAAAGACAGTTTCAGCGCATCTCCGCACGCCATGGATCCAACTTCACCCACACCATCAGGATTTTCAACCTCTCCGACATTTCTGGGGTTTATAAAATGCTCTTTGACTTTATCTGTATACTCCCACATGGTCTGCTCCTCAAATTCAGGTTTATTGCAATACGTATAATTCTTTTATTTTCTATAATATTCTCATTCTTTTGATAAATTCAATCTTTTAGCAAAAAAAATTTACCCGGATGTTATCTTGAACTTTTGGTAGGATTATCGGCATTCCGGCTGCCACGCAAAGAATAAGAGCTGGCCGAAGCAGCGGGCATTGATGTTTTTGACTTGACAAGGGAACTCATTCCCACGGTCATGCTGACTGATTGATTGTTATAACTGTCGATTTTTCACAGGCCTTCAATCAGCATGTAATACTCCTTGAGAGCACGAATGGATTCCATCGTGCTTTGAAACAAGATCCAACTGAGAGCAAGGATGCCTATTGTGAGTCCGATCTTCCATGCCCGAGTTGTTTGTGGATGCCACCAAATCAGGGGTAACGCCAGAGGCCCCACACAACAGACGGCGAAGATAATGGAGGATTTTCTAAAATACCACTTAGTTTTTTCTTCTGCAAAACGGGGGTCGGCAGAGGCATCCAGAAACTCACCGCAGTGTTTACACTTTATCGCTGCATCTTGAATTTCTTCAGCGCAGAAGGGACACTTTTTCATATCATCTCTCTAAACAAGATTCTCAGGTATCTCACACTCGATAATATCAGCGCCAAACCAATACCGGTATACAAAATTGCTAAATATTGCTTTGGGATCCCTGAATGGCGCAGGATCACCCCCATTGGGATCATGACCCCGATAATCAGATAACTCTTCCAGGGAATAAAGGCAAATACGCATTTCTTTTCATCCATAGGGAGAATTCTTTTTAAATTCTTATCTACAATTTTCAAAAATCCAAAATGGTGAATACATAACGCGAACACGCCGCCAGTACCCGCGAACAAATAAATATTTATACCCGAAACTTTTGACAGCCATGAAAATGCCAAAAACAAAAGCATTGCACCAACACAACACCAGATAAACCCGGCCAGAAACAACAGAACGTTCTTTGTGACAGCCGGTTTATATTTGTCTCTTTTTCTCATAATGTGTCCTTACGGGTTGTTAATTCACCACCCACAACGCCATGTTTTCCATTTTCTTAAACATTTTCTGACTATAGCGGCCGGAAACGAGTTCCTCGACAAACGGCACAATAGCCCTTCTGCCGACAATAATGGAGCCGATCTGTTCTGTCCGGGACAACTCCAGCGTGGAGTCCACCGGGTCGGCTGCTTCCACGATCAGGTCGGAAATTTTTTCTAAAAGGATTCCTGAATCAACCAGGCATTCCTTCATACTGTCGATTGACGGACAAATACACTCCACCTCCCGCAATGGGCAATCGTGTTCACTCTCTTTATAATTAAATTTTTCCTCTGATTCATTCTTTTTTGCAGCGCATCGCGCCACGTGACAGATGGCGATGCTGAAATTTTGAATATCCAGCAATGAGCCAATACTATAAATGCTTTTAAAAGCTTCTTCGCGCAGGTCAACACTGACCAGCAGTTTATCGATCTTCGGATCTCCGTCAACGATAATCAGTGGGACCCTGTTCATTTTCCCCGCCAGCTTAATGGCAAGACTGCCTATAAATTTATCCTTTAAACGACTCTTTCCGGTTTTCCCAACAACCACCGCGTCATAGGTGTCCCTGGCTTCTCTAAGAATTTCATCGAAGACCCGATCCTCTTTTTTCTTGATTTTAACGCTTACAGCTGATTTCGGATAATCAAAATCCAGTATTCGGGCAACCGCCTTGTCCATGAACTGGTTCATAGTTTTATGGTCGGCTGACATCCACTTATCGATGTTTTTCATCTGTGCGTCATACAGAGGATTGCCGGAAATACTTTTACCCAAATCAGGATTTTGGGTGTCCACATGAAATAGCACCACTTCCGTTCGGTCTTTTGGGAACATGCGGGCTGCATACACGGCCGCTTGTAGCGACTGTTCAGAGCCATCCACAGAAATTAAAATTTTTATTTTTTGTTTAAGCATGAGATTACCCCTTAATTATTATGTTGATTCAGGTCTATGCATTCCAAATCCAAATCAATTTCCATGTCACGCCCCAGATTAAAAACGACCAAACCCCAAGCGATCAGGCTGCTCAGAATTTCGCTGATTCAAAAAAAAACAAACTTATCGTTTCTATATTGATACAATTAAGTATCTCACTTTTTAGGAACTGACTCAAGAATATTCATTGGGAATTTACCCGTTGGTTTATGATACTTTAGATTTCATTAAAATCCGCCGGCGTAATGTCGAGATAACCTTGAATGGATTTCATGGCCGCCAGAATGTCATCTTCCGACAGGTCTATCGATAATGAACCAAAAATGCCACATTGATTATTTGTTGTCATAGACGTTTCCTCCAGATTGACAGCGACGCCATCAACGGGTTGAAAAGCTGTTTAGAACGCAACAGCGGCCGGGGCTCAATCAGGAGACGGGAGAACCACTCTTTTCCGCCGCCAACGCCTATTGAGAAAGGGGAGCAACTCGGGCAGGCAGGCACAGGGGGCTGTGCCGTGATGCCAGGGGCAAATTCCTGGACAGGAGATAAAATCCAAGTTCAAAAGTTTATAGCGCAGTGGATTTCATTGACAGATCATTTCCTAAATCGGCGGCGCAATGGTAACCAGTACCCGCAGGTCTGTTTCCGCATGGATGCCGTGGGGTTCGCTGATATCAGATATCAGAACATCACCGGGTTTTGCGGGAATGCGGGCATTGTCTTTTCCGAGGAATTCCCCTTTCCCTTCCAGTATGGTGATGCTCAGCTGTCCTTCAATATCATGGGAGTGTATGGGCAGTTCCTGGCCGGCCTTAAAATTAAAATTTAAAATCTTAAAATGCGGTGATTCATGCACAATCAGTCTTTTAAACTGTTTTTCGTTAAAGTCATTTTCTTCAAAAACGGCTATTTTTTTCAGCATTTCAGCACCTCTATGGTCATAATATCAAAAAAATCTTAAACACTATCCAATCATACCGATTATTTTCAGGGTGCCGGAGCCGACAGTTTGCCGACCCCGGCGGGAGGGTGAATCAATTAAATAAGATTATCCCAGTATAGCCTTTAAATCTTCATCCGGCGTACTGATCGGCATGATATTAAACTTTTCAACCAGAATATTCAGCACATTAGGGGTAATAAATGCCGGGAGAGTCGGCCCCAGACGGATATCTTTAATACCGAGATATAGCAGGGTCAACAGGATTGATACTGCCTTTTGTTCATACCAGGAAATTATCATGGAAAGGGGCAGGTCGTTGACACCGCACTCAAAAGCATCTGCCAGGGCCACTGCGATCTGGATGGCGGAATAGGCGTCATTGCACTGCCCCACATCCAACAATCGAGGGATACCGCCGATATCGCCCAGTTTTTGGTCAAAGAACCGGAACTTGCCGCAGGCCAGGGTCAGCACCACACAGTCTTTTGGGACTTTTTCGACAAACTCGGTATAATAATTTCTACCCGGCTTGGCACCGTCACATCCGGCCACCAGGAAAAAATGACGAAGATCCTTATTTTTAACCGCTTCAATAATGGTTCCTGCAACCCCCAGGACAGCGTTTCTGGCAAATCCGACCATGACTGTGTCTTTGTCAGTGTCTTCTGAGAATCCCGGCAATGCCAGAGCCCTTTCGATGACCGGCGTAAAATCCTTTTCCACGAGATGGGTCACACCCGGCCACCCGACAAGTCCGGTGGTAAAAATATTTTCATTATAGTCTTCTTTAGGTTTCTGAATGCAGTTGGTGGTCATCAAAATCGCACCCGGGAACTCGGCAAATTCTTTTTTCTGGTTCTGCCAGGCGGTTCCGTAATGTCCGTAAAAATGAGAATACTTCTTCAATTCCGGATATCCGTGACACGGCAGCATCTCCCCGTGGGTGTATACATTGATGCCTTTGCCTTCACTTTGTTTTAATATATCTTCCAGATCCTTTAAATCATGGCCGGATACCAGAATGGCTTTTCCGGCTTTTGCGCCCAGGGGAACTTCAGTCGGCACCGGATGACCATAGGTGCCGGTATTGGCAGCATCCAGCAATTCCATGGCCAGAAGATTGATTTCACCGCATTTTAATACCAGGCCAAGGAGTTCATCAGCGGTTTTGCCCTTATCCAGGGTTGCGACCAGGCCTTCGTAAATGTAATCATAGACACGGTCATCTTCCCGGCCTAAAATCGCCGCATGGTCAGCATAGGCGGCCACGCCCTTGATGCCGTATACAATTATTTCCTGCAAGGAAAGAATATCCGGATTAATATCAGGATCTGAATGAACACCGACTTTTTCTCCCTGAGCAACCAGTTCGTCTTTGGTTCCTGCCGGTACAAAAGTCACCGGCCCGCCTGTAAAATCCGTCCACCCTCCGGCAGCGCCGACTTTTGATTTTAAATCGTCGCGAAACGCAACCGTCTGACGAATCAGTTCAACAAACCGGGCCGCATCAAAATCCACATTGGTCAGCGTAGAAAACGTCGCCTCACAGGTAAACCGGTCAATGGCATTATCTTTTACACCGACTTTCCGGCCTTCAAGCGCCACCTGGGACAACCCCTTGACTGCATAAAGCAGAAGATCCTGAAGAGCCGCCACATCCGGTTGTTTCCCACATACGCCGATGGCTGTGCAGCCTTCACCTTTTGCCGTTTGCTCGCATTGATAACAAAACATGTGATATCTCCTTGTCGTTAATTATTAATAAAGTGTTTCTTTTTTCTCAGTGTTGATTATTACACTATGTCTGTTTTGATTCTGTATCCTTGACTTAGGTCAAAAACCTTAAAAAAATTCATTTTTCTCATCAAGTGACTTTTTAAATACTGAATCCAGATGGTGATGACATTGACTTAGGTCAAAATTACCTTTTTTATTTTAAAAAAAATAGCCCCCTGCATTATTCTTGAATAAAACAGGGGGTATTTTGCTTTTAACTGAACTCAGGTTTGATGGCTTCGTAAAAAGTCCAAATTCTTTGTTGCGCTACATCCTTCGTTTCTTCATGGTACGCTAAGTACAAATCATCACTCAGGATTTGCGCGCCTCGAAT
>JAJRPH010000433.1 GCA_024280875.1 Deltaproteobacteria bacterium
AATTTTTTCCGGTGGTTGTTTTTTAACTATTTTGGTTTCCGGAATCGTTTTTTGGCTTACATCCGGTTGGTTTTTCTTTTTTATATTTTTTTTCGGCAGTGCGTTTGAGGTTTTTTTGTTATCTATGATAACTTTATTGCTTTTATAGGTTTCACGGGGTGACAATTTGGTATCCGGTACTTGAACGTCTTTTTCTGAAATGATTGGCTGAAAACGAGGTGTCGTTTTTTTTGGGGGGGGCGATGCGGTCTTTTTTCCCGTATCCGGTAAGATGTCAGGAGCGATGATGTTTTTCCCAGTCGTTGCCGATATCGATTTAGATGTTTTGGGAGAGATAACTTTTTCTGTTTTTGCCTGAGGCAGCGTTTTGTTTTTTAGCGGCTGGATTTCCAATCCATCAGAAATGCTTTTTATCTCAGCATACTGTTCAAGTTGAGAACGGTATTCGATGGGAACGGAATAAATGTTATCCGTAAGACGCAGAATTCCATTTTTGTCTTTATATTGATACAGCTCAGACGATGCCGGAACGGCAAAAACTAAAAAAAGAATGCATATAATATTAACTTTTAGATATCTTGGCATTGACCCGCTTCCTTACGTGTGCAAAATTGAAATATTTTCTTATCATAAATCATGATGAATTTAAAGCTTTCTCTGAGGATGACAGAATGAATCGGATAACACATGTTTTAGTAGTCATTGTATTGGTTTTCTGTTTGTCGTGTGCCCAAAAAGAAGGAGGCACCCGGTTTTTCTGGCAGATAAGTCCTGAAAAGCAGTTGTTTGATTTAGCAGAACAACAGTATCAGGATGCAGCATATAATGAAGCGCTTTCTCTTTACCAGGAATATCTGTCTCAATTTCCCGATACCAAGTTGGCGCCTGCCGCCCTTTTGAAAGTTGGTATGATCAGTGTTTATCTCGAACAATATGAAAAAGCCATAAGTGTATTCAATCGCGTGCAGACGATATATCCGGAAAGTCCTTATGCCCGGGAAGCAGGTGTCGGTAAATTAGCGGTGTATTATAAAACAGGTGAATATCAGCAGGTAACCCTGTATGCCGGAAATGTCCTGGCAAAGCCGCTAGCCAGAGAACAACGGATACGTGTTAATCTTATCGTCGGTGATTCATATTTGGCCATTAAATCGCCGCTGGAGGCCTATTATGTCTATTTGAGCGCATTTAAGGCTGCAAACGCAAACGAGAAAAACAAGGTGATTTCAAGGCTGAAAGCGGCTGTTTCCTTGATGGACGCATCTGATTTGTCAAATGAACTGGTAAAGCTGGAAGGGCGGCCGCCCGGCGGATATCTCATGTTCCAGCTGGGTGTCCATTATATGGAAGAAGGGTACATCGGTGATGCGGTGACGACTTTTTCCTCTTTTCTTGAAAACTATCCGCATCATGAGAATACCGGCCAGGCGGAAAAATTTATCGCTGATCTTGAATCTTCCGTTTCAACGGATCGTCATCTGATCGGGTGCCTGCTGCCGATGACCGGTAAATATGAAAAGTTCGGGCACCAGGCCCTTGAAGGAATTGAATTTGCCCTTACCCGGTTTTCCCGTGAGCGGGGGGGACCTGCTATTCGCATCCTGGTCAAAGACACCGCCTCCGATCCTCTGATTGCGCAAAAGGGGCTGCATGAGCTCGCAGACAGCAATGTCTCTGCCATTATCGGTCCGATTGCAACCGCCAAAAATGTATCGATTCAGGCCCAGGCGCTACGCATCCCAATGATCGCACTGACGCAGAAACCCGGTGTGACAGAAGCCGGTGACTATGTTTTCAGAAATTTTCTCACCCCCCGGATGCAGATAAAAACGCTGGTGGACTATGTGACTAAAACGCTTAAGGCAAAGCGGTTTGCCATACTTTATCCGGATGAAAGTTACGGCGATATTTATATGAATATATTCTGGGATGAGGTGATGAAGGCCGGTTGTAAAGTCGTCGGAGTTGAGGCGTACGATCCTAAAAAAACGGATTTTGCCGCTCCCATCAAAAAACTGGTGGGGCTTTATTATGATATCCCGGAAGACCTGGTCGAAGAGCCGTCAATGATCCCGCAGGTATGTATTGGCAGTGAATATCCCGAAGTGCAGGATATGGTGCCGGATGTATCCGATATCTTAACAGGTTATAGTACCGGCAACTGGTATGATGAATTGATGGAATCGATCCGGATAAGTCAGCTGGCGGCGGCCCGGAAAATTGAGGAGGAAGAGGGCCCCAAACCGATTGTGGATTTTGACGCCGTGTTTATTCCGGATTCACCTGATAAAGCAGGATTGATCATTCCACAGCTGGCATATTATGACGTGAATGACGTGGTTCTTCTGGGAACTAACTTATGGCATTCGGATAAATTAATCGATATGGCAAAATATCATATCCAGGGTGCCATATTGCCTGAAGGCTTTTTTGAACAAAGCATTACCGAAAATGTGAATCGGTTTGTCACCGGATTTAAATATATATTTGGCAGCACTCCCGGGTTTATCGAGGCTGTCAGTTATGACACGGCCTGGATACTGTTTGATTTGGTGAGTCGTCCGGATATCCGATTCCGGGCGCAGATCAAAAAAGAATTATTGACCATGGAACCTTTTTTGGGCGTCACCGGAACGACCGTTTTTGATCCCAATGGTGAGGCGGTTAAGGATATCTATCTGTTAAAGGTTAAAGGCAGGCGGTTTGTTGAAATAACGAAAAGATTAACCGTTAACAATATGGAATAATTACTATTATTTAATTAAATCATCAGCAATGCTGGCACGATCCTAAAAGGTTTTATCATTCCGGTGAGAATAAATATATTTAATGGCGGGAGAGTAAGGCTTTTTTTAAACATCCAACGTTGATGGCTTCGTAAAAAGTCCAAATTTTTTGTTGCGCTTCATCCTTCGTTTCTTCATGGTACGCTAAGTACAAATCATCACTCAGGATTTGCGCGCCTCAAAT
>JAJRPH010000434.1 GCA_024280875.1 Deltaproteobacteria bacterium
AAGATGAAAAAAATTCACTTTGCCAACCGGGAAGGTTCCGGGAACAGACAGTTTCACCCCAAGAAGAGAGCCTGCAGCCGCAATATGAACATCATTTCTTTGTTCAGCAAAATACTTTAGTGAATTCAAGGCACTATTTGAAGCCTGAATTTCATCGAAAATAACCAGATCGGCGCCTGGGCGTATCGGCCGATTCATATAAATGAAAAGTTCCGCCAGTATTCGCTCCGGGTTCAAGTCGCGTTGAAAAAGTCCGTCAAGACCGGGGTCTTCCTCAAAGTTACAGTATACGACGCTGTCATATTCGTTTTGCCCAAACTCCTTAAGAATAAATGTTTTTCCTGTTTGCCGGGCACCCTGCAAAATAAGCGGCTTCCGCCTGGGAGATGATTTCCAGATTACCAGTTTCTCATATATATCCCTTTTCATAATATGGCAGTTTCCCACATTTGGAAATCCACGTCAAGGCATTTCAGGCATAGTTTGTGACGAACACCTCTTTATTGGGACATAAAATGTGATCTTACTCACAAAAACCCCCTTAAGCTTTACGCTGTCATATCACGATAACCAGCCTTCAGTCTTCTACCTAATCCCCGCTTTTACCAGCTGTTTCAGCCTTGCCAGCTCATCCCATTCAAAATCAGATTGCCGGCAGGACATAATCGCATTATTGGTAAATATCGGATCAGACGCCAGGTCATACCGGGAGGCGGCAACAGCCGCCTCCCACATTTTTGTATGCGGAATCGGAGTATAATATGCAAGGGTCGGTGTAATGCCGCTGCGTTTGACGGTTTCAATTGAGCGTTCAACAGATTCCATCTTCTGCCCGGGAAGCCCTGCCAGCAGGTAGGCACCCACCTGTTCTTTTTCAAACCCGGCTGCCAGCAGATTAGAAACCGCACCAATAAACTCGGCTTCTTTTACTTTTCGGTCGATTTTTCTTTCCTCAAACTCCAATGTTTCAAGACCCAGACGAAGTGTTTTGACCCCGGCGTCAAACATCAGTTCTGCAATTTCCGGGGTTATTTCCCGTATATGGACCGCATTGGGAGTGTGAAAATTCAACTTTCGACCGGTTTTGATTATCTGTTTAAACATTGGGACCGCATGCTTTTGGGCATTGACCAGCAAGGCATCGTCATAAAAGGCAAAATCCTTTACACCGCAAAAGTCCTGCCAGTAAATTATTTCCTCAACCACCCGTTCCGGATCCATAAGCATCCGCTTTGGCTGAAGAATCTTTGACGCGCAATAAGTACAGGAAAATGGGCATCCCTTAGATGTCAGCAGTGGTATATAACCAATTTCCCGCTGCAAATCAAATGCCGGGTATGGATAGGTATTGAGGTTTTCCGGATCAAATTTCAACGTGCTCGAAAAACCGGTAATTTCTTTAATGAGGTCGAGTATCTGCGTCTCACCCGGCCCGGTCAGCACATAATCCGCCCCGGAATGTAAAACCGCATGATCGTGGCACAGGGTCGCATAAATCCCGCCGACAACGATCGGCACATCATGATAAATCGACCGAACCGCCCGAATAGTTTCGAAAAGCCCCGGATACCAGTAGGTCATCAGACAGGTCACCAGCACCATATCCGGCCTGGGCAGGTCATTTAAATCCTGCTCAAACCACTGAGGCAAAATGCCGTAACGGGAATAATTTCTTTGAATGGATTCCAATCCCTTAGGCGGTGGTATCGGCATTTTAACATAGGGGCCCCGACCGTTTCGGGCCATAGGGTCCTGCGACTTACCGGCTTGTGGATGAAACCTGTCCTGGCAATCAATATATGATACTGAAAGCCCCTGCAGGCGCAAAATTGACGCAACAGACAGCAGTCCGATGGGTTTTGCCCAGACATCATAAGCGGCAAAATCATGGATCCAGGGATTAACACAAAGAATATGTGGGGGTTGGCGTTTCAACGATTTATATTGAATATAGGTTTAGGTAGAAGGCTGTCAACTGAACAGTTAAAAATCCGCTTCATCATCAAAATACTGCATGGACGTTTTTTTAAGTTCTTTCCGGCTGAAAAGAATCTCATAATTACCGACTGCGGTTTTTTTAGATATGTTTGCTGCAATTTCCCGGCAGGAGTCTTCATCTGTTGCATGAACCATGGTATATAAATTATACGGCCAGTGTTTTGCCGGATTTCTCCGGTAGCAATGGGAAACCTGATCAAATGACGCCATCAGTTTTCCCACTTCTTCCACCCGCTCCTCGTCCACACGCCACGCGACCATGGCATTGGCAGTAAAACCGGTTTTCTGGTGACGAAGAGTGGCGCCGAAGCGGCGAATGATTCCCCTGTCATTAAGATCCCTTAAAACAGATAAAACCGCTTCCTCTTCCGTGCCGACTTTTTCCGCAATCACACGATAGGGATACTTTTCTACCGGCATATCCCCTTGAACCAGAGCAATTATTTTTCTTTCTAAATCACTAAACATAACGCTTTTTTATATACTGCGTCTAATAAAAGTCAAGTAATTTCAATATATCCGGATATCAACATTTTTCAGGAAACAGACGCTTTACATCCTTTTCACTTGCCCTGCAAATACCCCGCTCGGTGATAAAGGCAGTGACCAGCCGTGCCGGGGTCACATCAAACGCATAGTTGGCCGCCGGGCTATTTTCCGGCAAAAGAAGGTTATCGTGGCTTTTTGCTGCTCCGGGAATGTAGCGGACCTCATCCGGATCCCTTACCTCAATGGGGATATCCGCGACCCCGTCTCGGATGGTCCAGTCAAAGGTGGATGAAGGAAGCGCCACATAAAAAGGGATATTGTTATCTTTTGCCGCAAGGGCCTTTAAATAAGTACCGATCTTATTAGCAACATCCCCGGTATAAGTGGACCTGTCCGTTCCGACAATCACCATATCCACCATATGATGCTGCATGAGATGCCCGCCGGCATTATCCGTAATCACCGTATGCGGCACACCGTACTTCCCAAGTTCCCAGGCCGTCAGCCGGGACCCCTGATTCAGCGGCCGGGTTTCATCCACCCAGACATGAACATTAATCCCCTTTTCACAGGCGGCATAAATGGGGGCGGTTGCAGTTCCAAACTCGATGCAGGCCAGGCTTCCGGCATTACAGTGGGTTAAAATATTTACTGGCTGCCCGGGTTTGTTTCGGGCAATTTCTTCGATCAGCTTCACACCATGCTGACCGATATTTCTTGAATTTTCGACTTCTTCCTCTGCAATTTCACCGGCAACCTGACGGGCAATGTCAACCCGGCGGGCCGGGGCTTGTTCCGATAGCACGGCATTTAATGTCCGATTCACCCCCCAGGATAAATTAACAGCTGTCGGCCGTGCGTTGATAATTTCCTCAGATTCATTTCTGATGTATTCTTCGTCAGCCACCTGACTTTTATTCGTTTTTAACGCAATAAAAATTCCATATGCGCCGGTGACCCCGA
>JAJRPH010000435.1 GCA_024280875.1 Deltaproteobacteria bacterium
ACGGTGAATTTTGTTTTTCTTGTTTCTGGTAATTGAAACGGGTACCTTCCAAAAAATTCAGGACCGTGACCGGGGACTTTTTGAACCTGGCGCAGTACTCCCGGGTGGTCTCCATATCTTTTCCCTTGAGTTCCGGATGTTTTTCAAGAAACTGACGCGTGTATCGCTTCATAAAGGGAAAGTCCAGCCCCCACCAGATCACCCCCAAAAACGGCACCCAGATGAGTTCTTTTTTTAAAAAAAACTTCAAAAAGGGAATTCGGTGATTAAAAATATATTGAAGCACAAAAATATCCGTCCAGGAACGATGATTGCTGATAACCAGGTAAGAAGAATCCAGATTAAAACCTTCATCAAGTCCCTGAACATCCCATTTAATAAGCCGGGAGATCTTCTGAATAACACTGTTCACATCGATCCATGCTGTTCCAAAGGCCATGACAACCCGGGTCATATAGTGCCGTACACTTGCATTGGGAATAAAAAACTTTACGATAATAAATGGCCACAGGGCAAAGAAGAAGAGGACGGTACTGGTCACAAACAATAGTCCCAAAATCAGTCCCACCAGTGGCGCTGGTAAAAAACTCAACATACGCATACTCCCTAAATTATTTATTACTTTAACTTTTCTGAACTGAAGACGCTTTAATTTCAAACCATCGATTGTACCGCATAAACTCAGATTCAAAATTATCACTCAGGATTTCTTTCCCAAGATACTCATTAATTTCTTCCATTTCCCAAAACTTCACGGCATCGATTTCTTCCGGGTTAAAGGAAATTACTCCATCATATTGACAAGTATAGGTAAAAACGAGCTCAGATTCAAAATTATTTGAATGGATGTACTGATAGATAAATTGAGAAGACAATGGCCGGATTCCCAGCTCTTCTTCCATTTCGCGGAACATGGCTGTTTCAACGGATTCACCACAGTCCACGTGCCCGCCGACAGACGTATCCCAACGCCCCGGGGCCACCCGCTTATTCAAGGACCGCTGTTGGAGCAGCAGCCGGTTTTTTCTGTCAAATACCAGCACATGAACCACGCGATGGAGCAGCTGATTATTGCCGTGCACGCATTTTCTCGGCGCCGCACCAATAACACAGCCTTTTGTGTCCACGATTTCAAGAATTTCCTTTTCACAAGCCAGCCGGTTACAGATATAGTCTGCGGCAACATCCGCCCCGTTCATTTCATTTATTGACCGCTTTGGCAATGCCGGCAAATCATAAAGCTGCTTCAACCAGGCGCCGCTGACAAAATCCTTTTCATTGATTCGGAAACCTTCCATATTCGATTGAATATATGATTCAAAAACAGACGATTCCCGAAAATCCGAACGGGGTATATAGCCATAAGGCACCCCGGCATGATAGACTTCGGCCAGGGTGCTGTATCCTATTTTTCCGATCACCACATCTGCGGCATTCACCAGGTCGGGATGATAAAATGAAGAGTTTTGCGGAAGAAAAATTATATTTTTTTGCTTTTCACCGTCAATCGGTATATTCATTGATGTCCCGGGCACGACAAAGCAAATATTTTCGTCAAAGTCTGCCAGCTGATCAACAAAAGGCAGTGTTTCTGAAATGCCGCCCATGGTAATTAATACCATTTTATCAAAGTCATTAATTTCGAGTCTTTTCCGAATTAGACGAGGATCGGTTACGGGCATCCGGGAAATGGGGGGCGTACATAAATGTCCTTTGATAAGGTAGCATACCGGGGCAGCCTGGATCCGATGCCCGGCTTTGCTAAAAAGATCACCCAACATGTTGATATACTTTTTAAATCGTGTATCATTCCCCAGGTAGGCCTTATAAATCCAGTCCCATGTAAAATTTTCAATCAATACGGAAGAAAGCCCCGCATGTTCGGCAACAGCAATTCCCAGCGGCGAAATATCACTGATGACCAACTGGCAGTCTGACTGATAAATCTGATCCGCCAGTCCGGCCAACCGAAGTTCATCAAAAGGCAAAAATTTTTCCAGGGCGTCTATTGTTTTGTCCAGATCAAAATGCAGAGGAGAAGATTGAACCAGACCAATATCTGTTGTCTCCGAATGATAATTAAAAGTCATCAACAGAGAATTTTTAAAAAACCACTCCGGAGTTTTTGTAAAAATTTCAAAATGGACAAACGGCCACCGGGCATATATGGCATTCATCACCGAAGAAGACCGGGCAGCATGTCCAAACCCGTGGGAGGTGACAAAGAATGCAATCGATAGTTTCGGATTCATTATTTAACATCTATATTTTGGGGGGTCTTGTATTAATCCGGGTATAAATATGTTTGGATGTGTAAAGCGCCCCTAAAGGATTGTGCGCCAGTACACGGTCTTTAACCGCCAAGACGGTCACCGGAGCCTTAGCGTGCTTGATAAACAGAGTGTCATCACCCACACACAGTCCGAGCAGCACATGCAGATCACACCCTTCTTCATCCAGTACCGCTGCCTGGCCTATCGGATTACACATGGGTTGGCGAAACCCCGGAACAATTTTGTC
>JAJRPH010000020.1 GCA_024280875.1 Deltaproteobacteria bacterium
ATTTTCGGAATAATTTCCTGGATTGCCTCATTATAAAGACACAGGACCGCCAGCCCGTAAAACGGGATGCGATCAATAAAACTTAAAAAAACCGACTTAATATTTTCAATATTTTTATAAAAATCGACATGTTCAAGATCAATATTGGTCACCACCGCAATGGTCGGGGAAAATTTCAAAAATGACCCGTCACTTTCATCAGCTTCTGCGACAATATAATCACCTTCCCCCAAAACCGCGTTGGTGTTGACACTTTTTAATTTGCCGCCGATGACCACCGTGGGATCCAGCCCCCCTTCGGCAAGAACGCCTGCTATCATCGAAGTGGTCGATGTTTTACCGTGGGCGCCTGCGACTGCGATGCTGTATTTCAGACGCATCAGTTCAGCCAGCATTTCCGCTCTCGGAATCACGGGTACAGACGATCCCAAAGCGGCAATAACTTCCGGGTTTTCTTCGCTGATAGCAGATGACGTCACCACCACATCCACGTCCCTGATATGGTCGGCATGATGCCCCTTAAAAATCTTTCCGCCCAGCGTTTCCAGGCGTTCGGTCACATCGGACAGGGTGACATCGGAACCGGAAACGCGATAGCCCAATGTCAGCAGTAGTTCGGCAATGCCGCTCATTCCGATTCCGCCGATTCCGACAAAAAATATGTGATACTGTTTTCGATACATAAATAAAATTACCGGTTAAATTTTAGATCGCTCAACATAGGACCGCACATGTTGTTTTATGACTTTTGCTTTTAATAATCCTGTAAATATCATCCACGATTCTTTGTGCTGCGTCCGGATGACCAAACTTTTGAATCCTTGCTTCCATTTTTTCCTTTATTTCGGAATTTTTTGAATAATACGCTATTTTTTCCGCCAGTAAGTTCCCGGTAAGATCTTTTTCCAATATCATTTCTGCGGCATCGTCCTCGACAAGGGCTTGCGCGTTTACAACCTGATGGTCATCCGTTGCAAACGGAAAAGGGATAAACACAACAGCCTTCCCTGTCACAGTCAATTCCGCAACGGTTGTCGCGCCCGACCGGCAGATGACCAGATCCGCCTCCCGGTAACGGTTGGCCATATCTTCAAAAAAAGGCGCCACTACTGACTCCACCTTCAATTGCTGATACACTTTTCTGACTTCATCTGCATCCCTGATCCCGGCTTGGTGGACAAACCTGAATTTTCCGGGATTTTTTAAATACGTGACGCTGTCTATGACTGCCATGTTTATGCTGTGGGCCCCCTGACTCCCGCCCAGGATCAAAATATTGAAAAATTGCTGCTGCGCTTCCGGGTTCACCTCTCTTTCAGCATTCATTCCCTCAAACGCCAATATCTCAGTTCGGACCGGATTTCCGGTAAAGTCGATTTTATGTTTAACCGACGATTTAAATCCCGTATCCGGAAAAGAAACATAAATCTTTTCTGCGATTCCCGATAAAAGCCGGTTGGTTAACCCCGGAATACTGTTCTGTTCATGGATCACCCTATGAATCCTCAGCATCCAGGCACCTGCAATGACCGGGCCGGCGGAATAAGCGCCCATCCCGATAACGATATCGGGTTTAAATCCGATTAAAAGCCGGAGTGCATCGATCATCCCTTTCGGGAGTCTGCACATGGAAGCCAGTTTGGCAAATATGCCTTTGCCTTTGATGCCTTCGACAGATATCAGCTTTTTTTCAAACATTGTTTTGGCCAAAACCGTTTCTTCAATTCTTTTACCGCTGGTGACAAACAACACGCGGGTTGCTGGCTGTCGTTTCATAAACATTTCGGCAATGGCAATGCCGGGAAACAAATGCCCCCCGGTTCCGCCGCCGGCAATAACAATGCGCAACACGGGAGAAAAAGCCTGATCCGGACTTTCTGTCCTTTTGCCGGAACCGGTCAGAGTTATATCACTGTTGCTTTTTATTGTTTCTGAGATGCCCATATATTCATCAACACGCCAATTAATGCCAGGTTAATGACCAGCGAAGAGCCGCCATAGCTCAAAAATGGCAACGTCAGTCCTTTGGTCGGTAAAATGCTTAGATTCACGCCCATATTTATAACCGCCTGCAATGATATGGAGATGGTAATCCCCAAAGCAAGCAGGGAACCGAAAAAATCACGCTTTGACCTTGCGATCTCCAAACCCCGCCACAGGATAATGATATAGAGGGACATCACAATGAGAACCCACCGCAACCCGCCTTCTTCTCCGATCACTGAAAAGATAAAATCCGTATGCGGGTCCGGCAGATAAAACAATTTCTGGTATCCCTGGCCGAAACCTTTGCCCCAGATGCCCCCTGAACCGAAACCCATTAACGAGTGGATCACCTGATACCCCTCAGCTTTGGGATATTGCCACGGGTCAAGAAACGACATGCACCTTTTCAGCCGATAGTCACTTGAAAAAACCAGAAAAACAGCCGCCGGCAAAACAAAAATCAGCGCAGACAGACTCAGCTGCGACAACCGAACACGGCCGGCAAACATGAGAAGCCACGCCATCATCCAGAAAATTGCTACAGACCCGTAATCCGGCTGCATCAGGATCAGCACGGAAAAAATCAGCAAAACTATAACATGGGGCAAAAATCCGATAGAAAAGCTTTCAATCTCGTCCTGCTTTTTCGTCAGGGAATAGCCCATAAACACGATTAATGCGAACCGTGCGAACTCAACCGGCTGAAAACGGATGCCATTGAATTGCAGCCACCGGATCGCGTCCTTCACCTCATGGCCCATGCCTTTCATTAAAACAATTCCCAGCAATACAAATGCGCCGGCGACCAAAACATATGTCAGGTTGCGATACAGCCGGTAAGGTATGTATCGGCAAATCAGCATGCCGCACAAGCCAAGCCCGGCAAATGTCAGCTGTTTTGTAAAAAAATAATATTCATTTTTATAATCATGCAATGCGATAGCGCTGCTGGCACTGTACACCATAGCAATACCAATCCCCGTCAAAAAAAGAACCGGTAGAAGAATGACCAGATCATAGGATAAATAATTGGTTTTATGGTGTCTTCTTTTCATCAATCCCCACCCTTCAACAGATCAACCGATTGCGCAAAATCCCTGCCCCGTTGGGCATAACTGTCGTACATATCAAAACTTGAGCAGGCGGGTGACAGTAATACTGAATCACCGGGCACAGCAAACGACGCCGCCATTCTCACAGCCTGGACCATGTCCACCGCCATTACGGTCGGCACCATATCCTCAAACACGGTTTTTATTTTTTCAGCGGCTTCCCCCATGACAATCAGCTGCTTAACACATTGGGCGAATCGGGGAATCAGACTTTCATATCCGCCGCCCTTATCCCGGCCGCCCATTATCAGGACTATTGGTGAAGAAAACGATTCCAGTGCCCTTGCCACCGCATCCACGTTAGTGGCCTTTGAATCATCATAGAATTGAACAGTGTTAACGGTATCCACGAACTCCACCCGGTGGGGCAGGCCTTTAAAGTGCTGCAACGCGCCTTTAATTCCGGCTATGGTTCCCCCGACAGATAGAACCGCAAGACCAGATGCTGCCGCATTTTCAAGATTATGGCGGCCGGACAGCGGAATATCAGTGCAGTCCACATGCTGATCACCGGCATCCGGTGTATGGAACCAGATCGTTTGATCCGATATCCAGGACCTGTTTTCGTTAAACTTCAGGCAGTTAAAGGCAAACCGTTGGGCAGTCAAATTCTCTAAAACTGACAGAATCGTGGCGTCTGCTTCATTTAACACACAGATATCAGTTGCTGCCTGATTTTCAAAGATTCTGGCCTTGGAACGGGCATATGCGTCAAAGTCCGGGTACCGCTCCAAATGATCATCGGTAATGTTCAACAGGATACTTACCAGCGGGCTGAATTTATCAATGGTATCGAGCTGAAAACTGCTGATTTCCGCGACAATGAAATCCGCTGTTTCTTGTTGGTCGACCAGCTCAATTAAAGGCGTTCCGAGATTTCCGCCGGTCAGCGCTTTGAAACCTGACTGATGCAACATTTCGCCGATCAGAAGCGTCGTGGTCGATTTTCCGTTTGTTCCTGTAACCGCAATAATCGGTATATTAATAAAATGATATGCCAGTTCTATTTCACCGATCACGGGGATATTTTTTTTCCTGGCCCGATTCACCGGTGCAATTGTATGCGGCACCCCGGGACTCAACACAATGAGATCACAATTTTCAAATGTATCGGAATTATGCGGACCCAGCTCAATCGAAATCCTAAGGCCGGTGATTTCAGAGAGACTATTGCCCAGCGCGTCTTTACTGCGATTATCAGCCGCAGTGACGGTGCATCCCCGGCTGACCAGAAATTTAGCCACGGAAATTCCCGATCTTCCCAGTCCAACCACCAGAATATGTTTGTTTCTCAAATCCATTGAATCGTTTCACGCTACCTATCTTAGTTTGAGGGTACTGATCGATATCAGCGCCAGAATAATGGCGACAATCCAGAACCGGACAATCACCTTGGATTCCGCCCAACCTTTTAATTCAAAATGGTGATGCAGGGGCGCCATTAAAAAAATCCGCTGCCCTTTTGTTATCTTAAAATAACCGACCTGAAAAATCACCGACAGTGCTTCGATCACAAAAATTCCGCCCACAATGACCAACAGGAATTCATGTTTGGTAACCACTGCGATGATTCCCAGCAGTGCGCCCAGGGGCAGCGAGCCCACATCTCCCATAAAAATCTGTGCCGGATACGTGTTGTACCATAAGAATCCGAGCCCGGCCCCGGCCATGGCCCCGCAAATAATGGTGACTTCCCCGCAGCCGGCCAGGTAGTTGATCTGAAGATACTGCGCGATTTTAATATGACCCGTCACATAGGCAAACAGCATATATGTCGCCGCCGCAATGATCACCGGCCCGATGGCCAGACCGTCAAGGCCATCGGTTAAATTAACCGCATTGGACGCCCCCACAATCACTATGATTGCAAATATGATATACCCCGGGCCCAGATCCGGTGTGATGGTTTTAAAAAAAGGAACCGTGACATGGGTGTTAAATTCCGGGTAAACATAAATCATGATTCCGGCAATGGCGGCAATTAGGATCTGCAGACAAAATTTGGTCCAGGCGCTTAATCCCATGTTCCGTTTTTGAATCTGTTTTAAGTAATCATCGGCAAAGCCAATGACAAAATAACCGGCTCCTACAAATAAAATAATCCATACATATAAATTCGTTAGATCAACCCACAGCAGTGTTGATAAAATAATCGACAAAAGAATCAGTACGCCGCCCATGGTGGGTGTGCCGGCTTTGTCCTGATGTCTTTCCGGTCCGACTTTCCGGATGTACTGGCCGATCTGTTTCTCGCCGAGCAGGCGAATCATCCATGGACCGAACACAAAACAGATTACCAGGGCGGTTAAGCTGGCGCATATGGTTCGAAACGTAATATATCGAAAAACGTTTAAAACCGATATTTCCGGCTGCAGCATATTAAAAAGATGATAAAACATTAAAATATCCAAATATATTAATATGATGCCCCTGCAAAAAATCAGATTCAGATGGCAAAAAAGAAAACTTCATACAATTATGCATCTGTTGCCTCCAGCTGTTTTACGATCTCCTCCATCCCTACCCCTCTTGAGCCTTTCACCAGCACCCAGTCTTTTGGTCCGAGAAATTTGACCAATAATTCCAGCAGTTCTGTTTTATCGCCGATGATGATATCCTGATCCGGCATCCCCTGCTGTTGTGCCCCTTTTTTCATGGCGATTGCGTAATCTCCGGTCAGGAAAATTTTGTTAACTCCTAACTTGGCTGCGGTCTGTCCGATATTTTCATGCAATCTTTCCGCTTCCCTGCCCAACTCAAGCATGTCGCCTGCAACCAAAACCCCTTTTTTCTGACCTTTTAACGATACCAGGGTTTTTATGGCGGCTTCCATGGAACCGGGGTTGGCATTATAGGAGTCATCGATAATAAAAAAACCCATCCGGCTTTTTTTTACATCCATGCGGCCTTTGACCGGCCTGAATCTCTCAAGCCCTGATTTTATTTCATTGGCGTCAAGACCGCTCAAATAACCGGAGGCTGATGCGGCCAGGGCATTTAATATCATGAACTGCCCCGGCGCATTAATTTTGACGGAAATTTTCTCATTGGGCAGTTCCAGGGTAAAAACCGTTGTGTTTCCTTTTTTAACAATATCAATTGCCCGGATATCCGCATAAATCGACTGGCCGAAATAGGATACCTTGCGGCGGGCTGTGTTGCCGAGCCTCAAGCTGAGGGGATCATCACCATTTAATATAATTACGCCGTCGTCTTTGACATTTTCAATCAACTCCCCTTTGGCGGACATAATATTCTCGATACAGCCCAAACCTTCAAGGTGTGCCGGTCCGATATTCGTAATGATACCTAAATCCGGCCGACAGATTTCCGATAGTCGCCGGATTTCACCGGGATGATTCATTCCGAGTTCCAAAATCGCAACGTCATGGGATTGATTCATCTGAAAAATCGTTAACGGAACCCCGAATTCATTATTTAAATTTCCCTGGGTTTTAAGGGTATTGAATTTTTGCTCCATGACCAAAGCCGTCATCTCCTTGGTCGTTGTTTTGCCATTTGAACCGGTGATACAAACTACCGGTATATTAAAACGCTGCCGGTGAAACGCAGCCAGGTCGCCCAGCGCCCGAATTGTATCATTCACCAGAAAACGGCAGCCATCATATGTACTCAGTGCTTCAATATTCTGGCTCAGCTTTTGCCGGTCAAGTACAATGCCCCGGACGCCTTTTTTGATAACGTCTTTGATAAACCGGTGACCGTCATGAATTGCGCCCTTGACTGCCACGAACAGGTCATTTTCAGAAATATTCCTGGAATCAATCGAAATGCCCGCAAACCGGGGGCAATCCTTTCCAGCCACAAGTTCCCCGCCCGTGGCTTTTATGATTTCATCAATTGTCCAGAAAACCGTATCCATTTATTTATCCATGTAACTGCTTGGGTAACAAATTAGCTAACGCTGCAGCTGCCTTTTCCCGGTCATCAAACGGGATGGTTGTTTTCCCGATGATCTGATAATCTTCATGTCCTTTACCGGCAATCAATAGGGTATCATCCGGTTTAGACATTTTGATACCCAGGTTAATCGCTTTTTCCCGATCCGGTTCGATAACATACCCTTTTTCCGAAAATCCATTTTCAATCGCGGAAAGTCTGTATTCATTGGCTGAGACAATCACCACTCCTTTGCGGATTTCTTCTATGATGGCATCGGGATCTTCTGTCCGGGGGTTATCAGAAGTGATCACCACAAAATCGCTTAATTTACCCGCAATTTTTCCCATTTTGGGACGCTTGGCCTTGTCCCTGTCTCCCCCGCATCCAAAAACGCAGATCAATCGACCTGGAATAATTTCTTTTAAGGTTGATAAAACATTTTCCAGCGCATCCGGGGTATGGGCATAATCCAAAAATACGTGCCGGCCGGATTCATTAAAAATGCGTTCCAGTCTTCCCGGGGCGTTTTCAAATGACTCAATCCCCTGCGCTATTGATGCAGAAGAAATCTTCAGCGCCGTGCCGGCCCCTGCCGCGCAGATGATATTTTCAAGATTATAACGGCCAATTAATCCGGACTTAAATTGAACATCTTTGTCCGGAAACCGGATCTCGCCGCTCATGCCATACTGATCAAAACTGATGTGCAGGGCACAGACATCACTTGATGCATTCGACCCCACGGAAATGACCGGATACTTTTTCATCGCCCCCAAAAGCGCCATTCCTTTCGGGTTGTCCGTGTTAATGACTGCAACCGCATGACTTTGTTTAGGGCCAGCCATTAAATAATCGGTAAAAAATC
>JAJRPH010000436.1 GCA_024280875.1 Deltaproteobacteria bacterium
ATTAATTTAGATTAAAAAATCAAAAATAAAACAATCGCTGTAAAATAAATAGAAAAACTATTTTCCAAAATTGCAACTTGACCGGGGTTTATATTTTTAACATATTGATATTTTTCATAAGTTAACCGGACAGCAATGATCGGTGATATATCTGTCCGGGAAGGATTGCAGCACGAAGAGCATTTTATTCCCATTGAAGCAAAAGTCTATTATGTGGAAGAGGCCATATTGGCCGGTTTCAAGCGACTGGAGATTGCGAACCTGGCCAGTGCGGAGGTCTTGCCTCAATTCAAAGATGCCGATGAGCTTTTTAAGCAAGTTCGGGACAGCAAACGATTATCGCGAGCGGGGATCAATTTTGGCGACATTGAATTAACAGCAGTTACCATACGGGAAAAAGGCGTGGATCGTGCTGTTGCCGGAAAGAAAAAGGGCTGGGGCCCGGACAGAATCGGGATGATGGTCTCCACCGACGAGGAGCACCATTTTGCAAACTCCGGAACAACACTGCCTGAGTATTGGGAAGAATCTCAAAGGAGTATTGAAAAATGTCATGACGTGGGCATCAAGGTTTTCGGTACGGTCAGCACTATATGGGGCAGCCCCATTTCAGGTCCAACACGCTTTGAAGACGCTCTAGAATTCACAAAACGCTGGCTCAGCATTGGCGCGGATGACATCGAACACGCCGATCATGACGGGTCCGCACCACCGGATCAGGTTTACCGCTATTTTTCCATGATACTGGATGGAATTCCCAATAAGAATCTTCACATAGCCCATTTTCACGTCACCCGGGGTTGGGGATTGGCCAATGTTCTTGCCGCCATGCAGGCCGGCGTTGAAATTCACGAAGGGGTCTTGGGCGGTATTGGCGGCCAGCCGGCAAATTTTCTTGATCGCGTCCCGATTCGTGGGACCGGTGAATACTATTACAGGGATCCTAATATTGTCGGTCTGGTCAGTCTCGAAGATATGCTGGACATGATGGATGAGATGGGCATTGATACGGACATTGACATTGACAGAGTTCTATCTCTTGGAAAAAAAGGGGAAAAGACCATCGGCCGGCGGTTGCGATCAGAGTCAATATTAAACGGTAGAATTCCCAAAGAGCCAAGGGAGGAGTACAAGCGCAAGGGGCTTGCGGAAAAAAAGGCCAGGCGCGGAGAAAAACCCGGACAGCGTTTTCCTAAAGACTGGCCGGATAAAGTCGAATTGCCGAAGGCACTAATGGGATAGTGTTATGAACACTATTGATCAGGAAGGAAGGGAAAATGACTGAACAGGATTTACTATACTGTAGTGGCCCGGGTTAGAGGTTTTTGCCTGGCAGGTGGAACTGGATTCATGCTGGCTTGCGATATTGTTATTGCCACCGACACAGCCAAATTCGGAACACCGGAAGTAAATGTCGGTTTGTTTCCCATGATGATCGGGGCCTTAATCTTCAGGAATGTCCTGAAAAAAAAAGCCATGGAGAAGATACTCATAGGAGAGCGTTTGACTGCCGAGCAAGCCCTGGATATGGGAAGGGTAACCCGTGTCGTCCCCGCAGACAAGCTTGATGAGGAGGTTGACGAAATACTAAAAAAACTGGTCGGAAAAAGTCCCGTCGGAATGAAGATCGGAAAGGAAGCGTTCTATAAAATGGCGGACATGTCCGTTGACGATGCGCTCGATTATCTTTCCGTACAATTGGTAGCGGTTGCATCCACAGAGGATGCCAAAGAAGGGATCACCTCATTTTTAGAAAAACGGAAACCCAATTTTACCGGAAAAGAATCAAACATTGAAAACCAAAAGGAGAAGCGTCATGGCAAAACTTTTATGGAAACCTTCTGAGGAAAGAATCCGCAACTCAAACATGTATCGATTTATGGAGATCGTTAATGGCAAATTCGATCTGAAATTCACCGAATACAACCAACTCCACCATTGGTCTATTGAGAATATTCCTGATTTCTGGGCCGCCATGTGGGATTTTGCGCAGATCGTCCACTCCCGGGCCTATGAATCCGTTGTGGACGATTTGTCCAAAATGCCCGGAACACAGTGGTTCCCTGGGGCTAAACTGAATTTTGCTGAAAACATTTTGCGTTATCGTGACGATCACCAAGCCATCGTTTTTTGGTGCGAGAAAGAGCTTGTGCGTCGCCTCTCTTACGTTGAACTATATGATCAGGTGGCTCGATTGGCCAAATCTCTTAAAGAAGCCGGGGTGCAAAAAGGCGACCGAGTAGCGGGCTTTATGCCCAACATACCCGAAACGATTATTGCCATGCTGGCTGCCACCAGTCTGGGAGCCGTATGGTCATCATGCTCACCGGACTTTGGCATCAAAGGAGTACTCGACCGATTCGGCCAGATCGAACCTAAGATCCTTTTCACCGCCGACGGTTACTATTACAATGGCAAGACATTTGACTCTTTGGAGCGTATAGCGGGAATACTTAAAGAGTTGCCCAGCATTCAAAAGACGGTGGTAATCTCTTTTACGCGACATCAGCCTGAAATTAATCATGTTCCTAAATCGGTCCATTGGGAGGACTTCATGTCTTCAGAAGAAGGTCTGGAGCTTGAATTTGTTCAAATGGACTTCAACAGTCCCTTGTACGTTATGTATTCCTCGGGAACCACCGGAGAGCCAAAGTGTATGGTGCAGAGCGTTGGTGGCATCCTCATCAATCAACTCAAAGAACATTTACTGCATATTGATCTAAAGCGCGACGACGTTGTTTTCTATTTTACTACCTGCGGCTGGATGATGTGGAACTGGCTGACGTGCGCCTTGGGAACCGGAGCCACAATCGTTTTATACGATGGCTCACCTTTCCACCCCGACCCTGGGGCTTTGTGGAAGATGGCCCAGGAAGAGAAGATAACTGTTTTCGGCACCAGCGCTAGTTATATTGTTGCCCTGGAAAAGGCCGGGGCCGAGCCCGGGCAAGATTATAACTTGTCCTCATTACGCACCATTTGCTCAACCGGATCGCCTCTACCCAAAGAAGGCTTCGATTATGCCTATCGCGAAATCAAAAAGGATATGCAACTGGCTTCCATCTCCGGCGGAAGCGATCTCAATGGATGTTTTGCAGCAGGATGTCCAACCCTGCCGGTATACGCCGGCGAACTGCAATGTCGAGCGCTGGGTATGAAAGTCAAGGCATATAATGAGATAGGTGAAGAGGTCTATGATCAAACAGGCGAACTGGTCTGCGAAGCTCCTTTCCCTTCCATGCCTATCTATTTCTGGAACGACCAGAACAACGAAAAATATCTGAACGCCTACTTCCGAAAATACCCCGGCGTATGGCATCACGGGGACTTCATCGAAATTACCAGCCAGGGAGGAGTGATTATATATGGCCGCTCCGACGCCACCCTGAATCCTGGCGGTGTGCGTCTGGGAACCAGCGATATCTACTCGATGGTGGAAAACTTCGAAGAAATAACCGATAGCCTTGTAGTAAGCCAGGATTGGGAGAACGACGTAAGAATTATTCTGTTTGTGAAACTGACCGAGGGTCACGAGCTTAACGAAGATCTTAAAAATAGAATTAAACAGACCATTAAAGAAAACGCCAGCCCTCGCCATATACCGGCCAAAATCATTCCGATCGCCGATATCCCTTACACCATCAACATGAAAAAGGTTGAACTGGCTGTTCGTAATGTTATTCATGGCCGTCCGGTAACCAATAAAGATGCCCTGGCCAATTCTGAAGCCCTTGACCTCTATACCAACATCCCTGAGCTTCAGGTGTAAGGTCTATTGTAAGGCGTACTTAATAAGGAGATTAAAACACAATGGATTTCGAATTCACCCGTGAACAAAAAATGATTCAGAAAACCGTCAAAGACTTCATGCGCAAAGAAATTTCCCCCGTGGCCGAAGAAATTGACCGTAATGATCGTTTTCCGGACGGCATATGGAAAATGCTCGGCGATCTTGGCCTTCTCGGGCTTGGAATTCCCGAAGAATACGGCGGCTCCGGTATGGACACCCTAACATTTACGCTTGCCGTGGAACAGATCGCACAGGTATGTCCGAGTATCGCATTATCCTATGTGGCACACGTCAACCTTTGCGCCCATAATCTTGAACGCAACGGCACTGAGGCCCAAAAACGCAAATACCTTCCGGGGCTCTGCAACGGGGATTTGATCGGATGCATGGGGCTGACAGAGCCGGATGTGGGATCCGATGCGGTTGGTATTACCACCGCTGCGAAAAAAATTGGCAATGATTTCCGGATTAATGGGAGCAAGATGTTTATTACAAATGCGCCGGAAGCCGATATTGCGCTTGTGTACACAAAAACGGTCATGGAAAAGAGGGCAAGGGGCATCACCGCCTTTCTTGTGGAAAAGGGAACCCCTGGCTTTTCTGTTTCCCGAAAGATTGAAAAGATCGGAAATCGTGGATCATCGACCGGCGAGCTGGTATTCAATGACTGCCGGGTTCCGGCGGAAAATATACTGGGTCAATTCAATGAAGGCATTCGGGTCATGATGAACGGGCTGGATGCGGAACGGGTGGCGGTAGCTGGAATCGCTCTCGG
>JAJRPH010000437.1 GCA_024280875.1 Deltaproteobacteria bacterium
ATTACTTCAGAAGCCGCCTCGATCGCCGGGCATCTGGGTCTTTCAAAATTAATCTGTCTTTACGATGACAACCACATTTCCATTGAAGGAAGCACGGATATCTCGTTTACGGAAGACGTTGCATTACGGTTCCAGGCATACAACTGGCAGGTAATCACGGTTGAAGACGGGAATAATCTGGATGAAATCGGCAATGCCATTGATGCGGCAATTGAAGAAACAGATAAACCGTCTTTGATCAAGCTCCGGACCCATATCGCATTCGGCAGCCCCAACAAACAGGACACGGCTGACGCCCACGGCGCGCCATTGGGGAAAGAGGAAATCAGACTGACAAAAGCATGCCTGGGCTGCCTGCCGGATGAACAGTTCTGCGTTCCGGAAGGGGTGCTTGACCATTGCCGGGGGTTAACTAAAAAAGGCGCTGAAGCCGAAGAAAAATGGAACGTAGTGTTTGACGCTTATAAGAATCAATTCCCGGAACTGGCAGCCCAATGGGCCGCAATGATGACCGGATCATACGAAGACCAATGGGAAACGTCACTCCCGAATTTTTCCGACAGCCAGGGACCGATTGCCACCAGAAACGCATCCGGGAAGGTTTTAAATGCGGCAGCAGGCAAAATTCCGGGTTTAATCGGTGGATCTGCGGATCTTGCGCCGTCTAATAAAACCATCATCAACGAATCTTCAGACTTCCAGAAAGGCAATTACAGCGGCCGGAATATCCGTTTCGGCGTTCGCGAACATGCCATGGGCGGAATATTAAACGGAATGGCCCTGCATAAAGGACTGCGGCCGTTCGGTGGCACATTTCTGATATTTGCAGACTACATGCGGCCGTCCATCCGGCTGGCAGCCCTGATGAACCAGCCAGTCATTTATGTATTTACCCATGACAGCGTTGCGGTGGGTGAAGACGGCCCAACACATCAGCCGGTGGAACAACTCACATCTCTTCGGATGATCCCCGGCCTGACGGTTATCCGTCCGGCAGATGCCACAGAAACTGCTGTCGCATGGCGTCATGCCATCAAGTCCGACGATACGCCGACCGCCCTGATTTTGAGCCGCCAAAACCTTCCGGTCATTGACCGAAGCAAATATCCGTCATCAGGCCTGCTGGAAAACGGGGCCTATGTGCTGGCTGATTCAGACGGCACACCGGACGTAATTCTCATGGCTTCCGGATCTGAAGTCAGCATCAGCCTGGAGGCGTGTAAAAAACTGGCGGAAAAAGGGGTGACCGTAAGAGTTGTAAGCATGCCCAGCTGGGAACTGTTTGACAAAATGCCGACAGATTACAAGGACAAAATCCTGCCGCCGGACGTCAAAGCCCGTGTGGCCGTGGAAGCAGGACTGCCTTTGGGATGGGAAAAATATACCGGTGACGATGGCGCGATTATCGGCATTTCAACGTTCGGCGCTTCAGCGCCTGGCGCTACTGTTCTGAAAAACTTCGGGTTCACCGCCGATAATATCGTTGAGACCGCAATGAAGGTGGTAGGTTGAAGGTAAAAGGGTAGAAGACCAACGCCATTAACTTAAAGGCGTTGGTCTTTTTTATAAAGAATGTCAACATACAAAGGTATAAGGAACACGGTAAATGTCTTTAATTGATCCTTGCGCCTTCAGCCTTCTACCTTATACCTAAACACCTAATGAGATTTATCCGCTGACATAAAATGGGACAGCAGCGATATGGCGTAAAGGGGCAGGTTACAAATTTTACCGTCTTTCCTAAAGTTAAGAAGATTCGTACGCATCAGCAGATCCGGTTGGAACTGTAAATCATAGGACTTCAAGCTTTTGCTTTTGGTATTAATCCCGGATTTAACCTCCAGCGGACAAATCCGGCCTGCGAATTCACATAGAAAATCAAGCTCCGCCTTTCCACCTTTACTTCGCCAGTAGTAAAGCTGCTGCTGCGAATGCGAAATCAGTTGCTGGGCGACAAAATTTTCCACAAAAGCACCTTCATACTCATTAAAGAGTCGCTCTCCCTGGGCCAGCAACTTAACAGGAGATCCGGCCATGGCCCCCAGCAATCCAACATCCAGAGCATATACCTTAAAACATGCGATGTCTGCATAATATTTGAGAGGATGTTTGACGGCCTCAACTGCATTTGCCCGGTTGACAAGACCGGTATTTTCTAACCAGATTAATGCATTTTCATACTCACGCGCCCGAGCCCCTTTTCTGACAGCAGAAAATACAAATTTCTTGTTTTCCCTTGCCAGATGTTTTGGAATGGAATCCCAAATCCGGGTAAGCTTGGGGATATCGGCTGGCGGGGCATGTTTGGCAAAATCCAGAACATATGACTTAATAATTTCTTCCTGAATCTCTCTGGTCTCTCTGCTGTTGCGTGTCTCCGCAAAATGATTGACAGCTTCAGGCATACCGCCGACAAAATAATAGCGACGAAGCAAATCGATCAGGTGTGAATGAAACGCTTCAGTCAGCGGAATAAGTGCTTCAATGCCTTCAAGCAGTTCTCTATATCTTGTCTCCCCCATGGCATCTAAAAATTCAAAAAAACTCATGGGATAAAGA
>JAJRPH010000438.1 GCA_024280875.1 Deltaproteobacteria bacterium
AATGATAACCATTCAATTCATTCCAGGTACTGCGGACAGCATAGAGATGATCGCAACGCCCGGAAATCTGACCGCAGACGGTATCAGTCAAAGCCAGATTCTGATTATTGTCAAGGATATAAATGATAATCCGGTCAGTGGCGAAACCGTCACATTGCGGTTTGCTGAAACCGGAACAGGCACACTGAGTGCTTTTACAATTACAACGACCAACGGCCAGACAACAGTGACTTTTACTGCACCTTCTTCGGTGCCGAGTGGAAACCGGACGACCATTCTCGCGGAAACGACGAATGGTGCATCTGGCTCTGTTGATATTACATTAATTGGGCCGCAAATAGCAGGAATTGCCTTGACGGCTGAACCGGAAAACCTTCCGGCAGATGGTCTTTCCCAGGCTTTAATTACCGCAACCTTGACACAGGCTGGCGGCGGAACCGTTCCGGACGGAACTTTGGTTGATTTTACAATTGTTGATGGGGGCGGATCGTTTGCTTTTGGAACTGTGTCAGCTTCAACTCAGGCGTCTACGTCTGGAGGCATCGCGATTGCCACATTGTCCAGCGGGTTGATACCTGAAATAGCAACAATTCAGGCTGTTTCAGGAGGGCGAATTGCTGAACTTGAAATTGAATACACTGCCGGCAGCGTGACCGTGACGATAATTCCCAATTCCATTTTGGGAACCGGGTCTGAAACATCGAGGGTAACCGTTGAAGTAACAAACGCCGCCGGTGATCCGGCCACCGGTGATGTGTCATTGGCGGTTGATGATCTGAGTCTGGGAACAATTGAGTTACCAGATTCTGTAACGCTTGTTGACGGTGATGCGGAATTTACATTCATCGGAGAGTCTGTAGGAGGCACGGCCACGTTGACCGCCATCTGGGATCCAGACGGAACACCGAACAACGGTGATGAGGTTTCTGGGGCTGCGGAAATCGATATTCAGGCACCGCCTGCGTTTATCGAAGTGGCGGACGGGTTTCCTGATCCCACATCCATCAATATCCGGGGCACCGGCGGACAGTCAACCTCTTTGATTGTGCTTGATGTCAAGGATTTGTCCGGAAACCCAGTGGCAGACGGTTACCGGGTGGATTTTAACATATTAGATGGCCCCAATGGAGGGGAAGCCATTGAACCGGTTTCTACCACAACATCCAACGGCCAGATTTCCACGATATTGCGCAGTGGATTTAAATCCGGGCCGGTGAGTGTCAAGGCCACGTATTATTTTGACACCAATGTCTGGACGATTACCAGTCAGATTGCTATTGGCGCCGGCCCGCCAGTGGGTGAGGAATTTGGCATTTTTGCTGCGTATCTCAATGTTTCCGGCCTTGAAATTGCTAATCTTATTGACCAGATATCTGTAAATGTGGGTGATATTTATGGTAATGCTGTGCCGGACGGAACAGTAATATCCTTTAAAACATACAATACCGGTGGATTTATTGATCCTGAAAACGTTAATACTGTTGGCGGCGTGGCAAGCAGTGAGCTGCATTCCTCCGGGAGCGGTACCGGTACCATTCCGGCTCAGGGATTTTTAACGGTAACCGCCGAAGCCAACAACGGCGGACGGACTACCCATACGAATTGCATTGAAGTGGACCCGAATAATTCCAATATTATGTATGTGGGGGTTGATGGCGGCGGCGTTTACAAAACAACCAACCAGGGGGCGAGCTGGACCAATGTTAGCCGTTCCAGCACGCAGGCGGGGCAGAACTTTATTTCTTCCTATGTCAATGATATCGCCGTAAAACCGGATAATTCGGATGTCGTATATGCAGCGACCGGTTATCTCGGCGGAGGTAATATTTATCGCAGTGTGGATGCCGGTATTACCTGGCGAAGCGATGATGTGGAAGAATGGAATGGCTTATTAAGCCTTGGCAGTGCGGTATTGACAATTATTGTTGATGAAACCGGCGGTGATGGCAGTTATGTCTGGGCTGGTACGGATGGTATGGGCGCGATTTTCGCTCCGGATGGTGAGACCTTCCAGTGGGGCGGATTTATGGAAAGTCCGGGTAATCAGACAGGAGATATAATCTATTTAAGTGGCGGTGTTGCTGGTGACGCATATATTGATGTTAATTCATTCACGCCATGGGCTACGACAAAAACGGAGATATGGACCGTTACCTATGTGGATCCAGACCCGATAGTGACGGACAGGCAGATAAATACGGTTGCCACTAGTCTGATCGGAAGTTTTGTCTTTATTACCCTTAATTACAGCACGGAAGAATGGACCGCCACTTATGTGGTGGATTCCACAACCACAAGTTCATTAGTTGATACCAGGGCCGGATATATTAGCGATGTATATTCAACCACGCCCAACATAGATTCTGGTGATCCAGTCGAAACATGGACCCTGACCTGTATTGATAATACAAATACGGATGAAGAAATTTTTACTGTTGAAAGTGATCTTAACCCTGGAGGAGTGTATCCGGCAGCCGTGGTTGCTATACCTTATACTCAGGATGACATCAATTTTACAATTAACAAACTCGCTACCGGCTTGCCGTATGCATTTGCCACTGCGGGTGATCCGGGTGGACCGGATGTGTTCACAATTACAGTGGATCCTTACTGGGAGGTTCAAGGTTCTCGGTCCGGTCTTCAGGGAAATACTGCTGAAACCGGGCTATCGTATTCTACTGACGGTGGTGAAATAACCTTTACCATTTCAGATATCACACGTCTGTATGATGCGGGTGATAAATTTACATTTACAGTGACCCAGTCAGATCCATATTGGAATGTTGTGGGCTCGGTATCCGGATTGCAGGACAATGAGGCTTTTACGAGTGCTTCCTATGTATCCGATAACCAGGAAGTTTCATTTACGATTATGCCGGGAACAAATTTTTTGGTGAACGGGGATTCCTTTTCGCTTGATGTCACGGAAAGCGGCCTTGGGTATGGCCGGATTGTCCGGGATATGGCCAAAGCATCCGGTTCCGGAGAATCTGCTATATTGTTTGCGGCCACTGCCACCGGTGTATTTAAATCCAATGATGGCGGTCAGATCTGGACGGAAGTTTCCAATTTTGCCGGAGACAATATTACAACAATTGCCGTGCACCCTGATGATACGGATACGATTTATGCCGGAACCCTGGAATCCGGAGTGTATTACACTACGGATGGCGGTACAAGCTGGATTCCCGTAACCGGTAACGGGTTGGGTGCAGGCGTCAGCGCGACCGCGCCGGCGGCAGACACCAATAATACCGGCACTGGTATTATGAGCGAGGTTGACGTTAACGGTGAACCGGATACGCAAACAGAAAACTGGACAGTGGTGTATAATTCTGGAGTGGTACCGGCTATTTTTGAGGTCTTCAGCAGTGTTTCTCCCGGCCCTCATCCGGATTATGACATTACCACCGGGGGTTATACCATACCGGGTGTGTTGTCGTTCACTATTTCGGAAGGTTCGGTGCCGTTTGTAAATGGTGATACATTTACTTTTTCCACCACACGGGATGCGGGAACGCACATCAAGGATCTATTGATCTATGCTGGCGGGGTTGGTGAGAATTATTTGTATGCAGTCACTTATTTCTTCGGGGCTCTGGAGCCCCACGCAGTAGGTAATGTTTACGGGTTAGACTTGCAGGGATCTGGCAACGATTACGCGCCTGGCGTCGGAGCAGTGTGGGAACAGGTCAATCCCGGACTTCCGGAATATGATCCCCCGGGAGATACGACTCTTTTTGCACAGCATGCTATGGCCATTGATAATCCGGCCAGTCCAAGTGCAATGTATATCGGGGGTGAAGGGATTCATTTTTACAAGGCTACAACGGATTTGGCAACTAAAGATCCCCAGTGGTTTGCCAGTGAAAGTGGCTTTACCAACCTGATCATGTCGCGGATGCCGATTCTATTTACTGATGACTGTACAATGTCAGTTTATAAGGAAGTTGATGATTTCGATGGTGACGGCGAAAAAGATGATTATCAATTTAAAGTCTATATCGAAGATCCAAACGGGAACCCGCCGATAGAAGGTTCAAATTTTCACTTTGTCGAAAAATGTGGGGAGGATGAAACGGTAGTGGCCAATATTGATTATCCGGATACATATATTCATCTGGGAACATTCCGGGATATTGCCGATCCAAGCACGGACATTCCATATGTCTATACTTTTATTGATGCTAGCTGTGAATATATCTTTACATTTACCCCGACCTGTGGAACCGAAGCACCGGGGTGTTCCGGTGCTAACCAGAAAATCACGCTTTTTTAAGATTTACAGAGTTTTTTTTATAAAAAGCCGGCGGGAAAGACTCCTCGCCGGCTTTGAATTTTTTATTATGTTGCATGGCATGCTTTAATCTATTTGGAATTAGGGTTTTGACAATTTTTATAAATTGATTTAAAAAATAAAAAGAATAAAATCGCTTATACGTATTAGAGGTATTCTCGTATTTTTTAAAACCGGTATGTAACTGAAAAGAAAGGATCAAAATGGCACGTGGACTCAATAAAGTAATGCTGATTGGTCGACTGGGCAAAGACCCGGATGTTCGGTTTACTCAGAGCGGGATGGAGGTGGCCAATTTTTCAGTGGCGACCAGTGAGACATGGATGGATAAGTCCACGAATGAAAAAAAAGAGCGCACCGAATGGCACCGGATCGTGGCCTTTGGGAAACTGGGTGAAATCTGCGGCAAATACCTGAACAAGGGCCGGCAGGTCTACATTGAAGGCCGCCTTCAGACCCGGTCCTGGGAACAGGACGGCATCACCAAATATACCACGGAAATCGTGGCCAGTGACATGCAGATGCTGGATTCCAAAAATGCCGCCAGCGCCGGATCATATAATAATGAATCCGGTTATTCCAATCGGCAACAACAGACGCCGCAACAACAGTCGCCTCAACAACAGGCCTCCGGGCAGCAAGCCCAAACGACCGGGCCTTCCGGTATGCAGCAAGAGACTCCTCCCCCTGGGGGTTTTGATGATGATATTCCGTTTTAGCGGAGCTGCCCGTCTATTAAATTTTTTCTGGTTATAATGGATTTTGGGGAGAACGGATCACTGCTGCGAAGCAGCATGGTGTCATAGCCTGGGGTTTTAATCCCAGGAAAGGTAATAAATAGAGTTTTGCCCCGAAGGGGCGAGGTATGGTTGGCAAACGAAAATATACCGCGCCCCTCCGGGGCGCTTCTCTTGATTTTTGACAACCTGGGGTTAAAACCCCAGGCTACGCAACCACACCCCTTCGGGGGTTACATAGGTCTTGGTTGATTGATGTTGTTTTTAATAATTTATTCAGACCCCAAAATCCGTTATAATCAGAATTTTTTTCATGATTAGCCGCAGATCGACGCAGATATAAAAATTTATCAAAAAAATCGTCTGCGTACATCCGCGTGCATCTGCGGCAAAAAAAGAAGTTTGGGGGTGTGGTTTAATTCAAGCGGTCGCCTGGATTTAAGATCGTCTTTGCTGAACTTTCTTATCTGGCATCAATCGTCTTTTTCGTCTTTTTTCGTCTCTCTGTTTTCGATTTTTTCCTGCTTTTCAGCCTCAGAATCTTCCTCAATCGTCGCTTTTTTAAAATTTTTAATTCCTTTTCCCAAACCTGCGCCGATTTCCGGCAGCTTCCCTGCCCCGAATATGATCAGGATAATAACCAGTATAATGACCAGTTCCGGTATTCCAATGCCAAACATCTTTTCCCCCTTTATATTGAAAGTCCAATTTTTTTTATAGAATACGTTAAATCACTCGGGTGTGTCAATCGTTTACCGATTCTGGGGATGTACGTAAATATAAAAAACTTGTCAAGTATAAACCGCTCTGCACTGAAGCGGATATTCAGCCGGACTTATGAGCCTGTCAATAAGGACATCATCGTGTCTCATTTATCTAGTGGTTGAACGGAAAACCCACCGGCAATAATTTGTTGGGTTTCGCCCTTTGGAATCTAAACTTGGCTAAACGGTTAATTCTCGTAGGTTGGGTAGAGCGAAGCGAAACCCAACATGTCAGAGCGGGCTCTACCCAACCTACGAGAAATCGGGGTTTTCGTGCAGGCACTATCTATCAAAGAGAGACTTTTTTGCTTCACGGAGCTGGTAAATTGTATATTTTTAGAAATTAAAAATGATGGCTTCGCAAAAAGTCCAAATTCTGTGTTGCGCTTCATCCTTCGTTTCTTCATGGTATGCTAAGTACAAATCATCACTCAGGATTTGCGCGCCTTGCCAATTTTTATGAGATTGGTGGAGCTTTTTTCTTTGCCATCGGAATCTGATTTTTTACGAGTTTGTCAAAAATGATTATTTTAGATTTGTTTTCCGGCCCCAGCTCCAGTTTTCATAATATTCCCAGCTGGCTATTTTATTCAGATGCCTGATTTCACCATCCTTGGCCAGTAGGTTGGCGCGGATGATGTCTCCCACTGACAACATGCCGATGTACTTTTTTTTCTTTTTAATCAGGATATGTCGGATGTAGAGCCCTAAAAACTTTTCCTGCAGTTTGATAACGGGCGTATCATGTGCGGCTGAGATTAAGTCCGTCTTCATGTAATCGCCGATCCGGGCGGTTTTCGGGTCAAACCCGGGTTCCATTGTGTTTTTTAAATAATCACGCTCCGTCCAGATTCCCTTTATGGCCTCCTCATTGCTGATCAGAATGGCACCAATTTTATTTTTTACCATCAGCGAGACGGCTTCATAAATGGTACTATCCTCTGAAATCGTAACCATTTTAGGCATTTTTTTTTCTTTTAAAATGTCTTGAGCGGTTTTCATTTTGGCCAACCTCCTTTGTGGTGAGCATAAAAATGGATCAACATTAGGTGGTTATTAAAACAAGAATACTTTAAACAAATATAAATATCAACTGTCCGTGCGGCAAGTCTGGTCGGCAAGTAAAAAACTTTGGTTTGAAATAACGGCAGCTTGGATTAAGGGGGTAATTATTGAAAATATTATAGTATCATGGTAAAAAGGTCTGCGCCCGGAAATAGTGAAATAAATATTTTAAATCATTGGAAAAGAGCTGAAAAAAATGCGGTACCGGCGGCACCGTAAAAGACGGTACTATCGAAATACAGGGGGATCACAGGGATCTGCTGATGGGTGAACTGGAAAAAAAAGGATGGACAGTCAAGCGTTCCGGTGGTTAAATTCAAAAAGATTAATTTTTCGAAGCCGTCATTGTTGTTTATGACAAACTCGGTTTCGCTCTTTCAGGAAAGGATAAAATCAAGTATGGATCTTGTAATGACAAAAATTGATGCAGTTGATATTCAGGATGCATGGTTTCAATGTATTGCCGCGATTTTAGATGTCGGGTTTAAATATGAAATTCAGTATGGATCGTATGTGGGCCAGACACGGCTGGAATTTGATCACATTGTCGTGCATATTAAACGACCGTATTCAGCACCCTATGACACCATGCTGCCGCAGATACCAACTCATCTGAACATACCGGACCCGGTTGCTAACGGTTACGTGGAGCAGTATTTGCCGTATTTAATGACCGATCATATTGAGCCCACCGAACAATATACATACGGGTCCAGGATATACCCGCAGATTCCTTACTGGATCGAGGTACTTAAAAAAACCCCCAATACGAACCAGGCGGTTTTGCAGGTGGCCCGACATGATGATTATAAACTGGAAGATCCGCCGTGTTTAAGGCATATTGATATGCGGATAAAGGATAATATCCTGATTTTTTATCCGTATTTCCGATCGTGGGATCTATGGGGAGGATTTCCCGCAAACCTTGCCGGTATAGCGGTGTTGCAGAAAACAATGGCCGATGAAATCGGTGTGGAATCGGGTCCGATCGTAGCCAGCAGTAAAGGACTACATATTTACGGGTATGTGGAGGAACTGGCTAAACTTAGAACCGGAAAATAAAGGCATCATCATTTAAAACCCGGCTAAACTGAAATATTAAAACCGATCAGGATGTGATGATGAAAAAAAGAATACAGCAGACGGAAACGGCACACAGTTCAACTCCCGATGATATTTCCATCGAGCCCCGCCAGCCGGAGTTTGATTTTTCAGGTGTCAGTAAATACTGGCTGCGGGATCCCTTCACCTCTCATTTTATGAATGCCCTTTCCATTGTGGTGCCGCATTCGGAACGCACAGTCATCGACATTGTACGAAAATACGCGGATAACATCTCTGATGCGAAACTGGTTCGGGATATGGATGCGCTGATCCGGCAGGAAGGCAGGCACACGCTGATGCACCTGCGATGCAATGATTTGTTGACAAAGTGCGGGTATCCTGCGGTCCGCCTGTTTGAACGGTTTCAGAGATTTTTTGTCAGCATATTGCGCAAAATTTCCCCGCCTGCGTGGGAGCTGGCCATACCCGCATCATTTGAACATTTTACATCCGCTATCAGCCGGGAATTTATTGTTAACCAGGCTTTCTGGGTGGGCGATAAGTCCAATGCCGCAATTGACTTCTCCAACTGGCACGCCTTAGAAGAACTGGAACACCAGGCCGTGTGTTTTGATGTGTTTGCGGCTCTGGAAAAACGGACCTGGCTGTTGACCCTGTCTCTGCTTTTTATATGGATGCCGTCTATACTGGTGTCGGTCTACGGTGTTCAGCTCTATTTTCTTTTAAAAGACGGGATACTCCTTAAACGTAAAAACTGGAGGCCTTATCTGAAGTTTATTTTTCAATCCCTGCCCATTCTTACACGAGGCGCATTCAAATATTTTAACAAAGGGTATCTTCCCTGGAGCAAGAAAGACATTGATATTTACCGGTCGCAGAAACAAAAGATACAAAATATCATTTCCTGACCGGGTGCAAACTTCATGTTGGTTTTTTTGGATAAGGACTTCTAATGGCATCAAATTGTATAGAGCATATCGGGTTTGTCGTCAAAGACAGCGAAGGAATGGCCCGTTGGTATAATGAGGCCCTGGGATTTATCGTTTTAAATTCTTTTGATACGCAAAACGGTCATGTGGCGTTTATCAAAAGCAGCGAAACCGGGCTGATATTTGAGCTGATTACCGACAAAACCCTGGCCCCCATTGAAGACGCACTCACCCATCCGCTACAGCTTCATATTTCATTTAAAAGCAACGACATTGAAATAGACAAAAACAGGCTGCTGGAACTGGGTGCGGAATTTGTGACCGATTGTGCCACCACAGATCCGGATGCCACGGTGCTGATTGTTAAAGATCCCTGGGGTAATTTCATACAGCTGGCGCAGAGAAAAGAAGATTTTTATAAGTAAATCGTGCGGACTGAAAACGTTAATTTCCCCAATTTCTTCTTTTGGCTCAAAAGTTAATCCTTCTGATAATGAACCTGAAGTTTCGGGAGCTTTAAACACACTGGTTGCTGATAACCTCACTCCTATGATCAATAAAGAAAATAAAGCACTTTTGTTTCAGGCCTGGATGAAATTGATCCGTGCCTATCTGATTTCATTTGCCACAAGTCTGGCGGCCGGATATATTTTGATCGAATGGTTCCATCTGGATTCGCAAAAATTGTTTGAAATAACCACCAAACGTCTGTCGGTTGCCAGTGCGGTGTTTAAAAAAGGGATGGAATTCGGAATCGATACGGGCATTTTACTGTTTGTCTGGAATTCCCTGAGCGCTCTGGCTTTAATCTCTTTTATTTATACCGCATCATTGATTAATCCGAGCAACATCACCAGATTTCCCCGTGTATTGAGGCAATCTTTGGTGGGCAAATCGCGAATGAAGGCGCTGTGTTTTTTGCCCGGGTGTGCAAAAATTGAAGAAGAACCGGTCCGTCGTTTATATGTCTGGCTGATGGTGCCTTTGTTTGGCATTATATTGCTCGGTGTGGAATGCGGATTTATCGTTTCAACGGCCACCCACTTGTTCGGGTTCTATTTTATCGGCATCATGTCCCTGGTGCCCCATGGGATCATTGAAATCCCGGCCATTTCTTTGGCCGGGGCGGTGACTTTTTCCGGGCATCTGCTGGTTAAAGAGGCTGTCGGCAATAATCCGGCAACTGATGTATTTGATCGTGTGGAGGCATACAGAAACAAACTCCCCATCAGAACCATTGCGCTGTTTGTGATTTTATGCCTGTTGATCGCGGGATACATAGAGGCGCATGTAACAGGAAAAGTGGTCGTTTTTTTTGTTCAATAAGTCCAGGATACAGTAATTTTAACCGGATTGATTATATAATATATTGGATTAACGCGTAATTAATCAAAGGTAAAGAATTATGGCACACCCCATTTATTTAGATTATAACGGTACAACCCCGCATGACCCGGAAGTGATTGCAGCCATGCGGCCGTTTTTTGAAACCGAATTCGGCAACCCTTCCAGTTCCCACTGGTACGGCATTGCCCCGCGCCGGGCTGTTGAAACCGCAAGAAGGCAGGTGGCATCAGCCATAAATTGCGACCCGGAGGAAATTTTGTTCACCAGTGGCGGGACCGAGTCCAACAACCATGCCATTAAAAGTGTTGCCCGATTGATGAAGTATAAGGGGAACCATATCATCACATCAAAGATAGAGCACCCGGCCGTGCTGGAAGTCTGCAGCTTTCTGGAAACGCAGGGATTTCGGGTAACCTGTCTGCCGGTGAACGATACCGGCATTGTCCGGGTGGCAGATGTTGAAAATGCCATTTGTCAGGAAACCATCCTGATTTCCATCATGCATGCCAACAATGAAACCGGCGCTATCCAGCCCATTGCCGAAATCGGTGCGCTGGCCAAAGCTAAAAATATTATCATGCACACGGACGCAGCCCAGTCTGTGGGAAAAATTCCCACAGATGTTCGTGAACTGAAGGTCGCGTTACTATCAATAGCCGGACACAAAGTCTATGCGCCCAAAGGAATCGGGGTGTTATATATTCAAAAGCCCTTAAAGCCGGAACCGTTTTGTCATGGTGCAGGCCAGGAGGACGGTCGCCGGGCCGGCACGGAAAATGTTATCGGAATCGTCGGTTTGGGAAAAGCCTGTGAAATCGCACACCGGGACCTTGCGAAAAATATGGCGCATATGAAGTATCTCCGGGACCGGCTTTATGACGGTATTACGGCAAAAGTCGACCAGGTGAGGTTAAATGGTCCTCACGAGCTTCGATTGCCCAACACATTAAGCCTGTCTTTTTACGGTCTTGAAGCCAACCGGATTTTAGAGGAGATAGGCCTGGATGTGGCCGCATCCGCAGGCGCGGCCTGCCATTCGGATACCGTGGAAATCTCCCATGTGCTCACAGCCATGGGTATTCCCGAAGACTGGGGCAAGGGAACGGTAAGATTCAGCATAGGGAAAATGACTACGGAAGCTGAAATTGACCGGGCTATTGCGGTGGTTGTTAAGGCGGTTCAAAGATTAAGGAGCCGGTAAATAATATTGGTGAAAAAGAGTATGGTGAAAAAGACTTAAACTTTTGAAGCCTGCTTGACGATTTAAGGATAAAAAGATATAAAGCAGCGTTGATAAGAAATAATTTTGAATTATTATCACCATTCAGAGGGTTGTATTATAAAACGGAAAATGAGCCTCCTTTGATGAATTTTACCATCACCCATGCAGATACAAAAGATACACATAGCCCTTTGTGGATGACCTGTGTTTTTATTCTGCTGCTCATGGCTGCAGGGACACTGGTGTACTCAAATACCTTTCATGCGTCATTTGTTTTTGATGATATTAATTTTATTACCAAAAATGATCCCAATGTTCATATGACGGAATTCTCCTGGGGTGCTTTAAAAAAAGCGGCCATAAAAGGACATCCCCGGCACCGGTACCTGCCGAATATCAGCTTTGCCATTAATTATTATTTTGGTGCGGAAAACCCATTTGGATACCATCTGGTCAACATAGGCATTCATTTGCTGACCGGTATTTTTCTGTTTTTTTTATTTCAGGCAACACTTGGTTTGTGTAGCCGGCAGGATGGCGACAGTTTTTCCGGAAACAGGTCGATACCATCCGTTTCATCGGAAATCCTGTCTTTTTTTGCGGTGCTGATCTGGCTGGTACACCCGGTTCAAACCAATGCTGTGACCTATATCTGTCAGCGGATGGCCAGCATGGTGTCCATGTTTTATATCCTTTCTCTGCTGTGTTATGTATTGGGCCGGATAAACTTTCGCAAAGGAAAGATCAAAACAGCTGTTTTTCTTTTTTCCGGATGTATCCTTGCCGGATGCTGCGCGGTGGCCAGCAAAGAAAATGCCGGCCCTCTGCCGATTTTTATCCTGTTTTATGAATGGTTTTTCTTTCAGGATTTAAAGACGTTTCGATCTTGCCGGACGTTACTGTGGGTTCTGATCGGGGGGATTGTTTTTGCAGTTGTTACCATTCATTTTTTAGGTGTCGATCCTTTTCAACGGATTATTAATTCATACAGCCGACGGGAATTTACTCTGCCCCAGCGGGTAATGACCGAATTCCGGGTAGTCGTTTATTATTTGAGCCTGCTTTTTTATCCTCAGCCGTCACGCTTGATTTTAGACCATAATTACCCCCTGTCAACTGCGTTCCCGGATCCGTTTTCGACACTCACCTGTTTAGTTTTGATCATCGTAATTGCCGGCCTGGCGGTTTATCTGGCAAAAAAAGAACGCCTGATTTCTTTTGCGCTTTTATGGTTTTTGGGCAACCTGCTTATAGAATCCTCGGTGATCGGAATCGAAATTATATACGAGCACCGGATGTATCTGCCGACGATGTTTCTTTACCTGATGCTTACGATCATGCTTTTTCGGATGATGCGGTCCAAAAGGGCGGCTATGGGTATTCTGATTGTGTGCGTGATGTTTCTGTCCGTGTGGGCTCATCAGCGAAACCGGATCTGGGAAAGTGACGTCACTTTCTGGACGGACAGTGTGAAAAAGTCGCCCCAAAAAGCACGCCCCTATCAAAACCTGGCGTATTCCCTACAGATTAGGAAAAAATTTGAAGACGCGCTGGTTTACTACCGTAAATCACTTGCCATCAAACCCCATCCTGTGGTTTATTTTAATATGGGGCTGTGTCTGGATGGGATCGGATATTACTGTGATGCGGTGGATGCTTATGGGAATGCATTGAAAATGCAATATAATACCCCCCAGGTTTATGGTAATCTTGCGAAAGCACTGGCCCATATCGGTGAATTCACTGCCGCTATTTCGTATTTTGAGAATGCCTCAAAGAAGAGTTTTTCAGATCCAACATTTAAGAAAAATGCGTTGGTTTTGAAGGATTTTTTGAAGCATTGCCGAACGCCTGAAAAGTGTATACGGATGAGCATTGCTCAGAAACCGGATAATCCGGCCCTGCAATTTAAGCTGGGAATGATTTACGAAAAGCAGGGAAAACCGGATCAGGCATATGGTGTTTATGAAAAAATCCTAAGTAAAATTGGTAAGTCGGACCGGAAGCTGTATCTGCTGGTGTTAAACCGTATGGCGGTTTTGCATGCCATAAAAGGGGAGATGGCACAATCGCTTCAACTGCTGCAAAAAGGGATTGAAGTCGCTCCGGATAATCCCTATTTTTATTATGAAATGGCCGCTTTTTATGCCGCTGCTGGGGAAGTAAAAAATTCATTGGTCTGGCTGGATATGGCGATTAAAAAAGGATTTCAGAACAGGGAGAAAATCCGCTCGGACAGGCGGCTGGATAGTATTAGAAATACCCAGTATTTTCAGAACTTGATTAAACGAACAGGATGAAGTGCAACGAAAAAATATGGTAATTATTCAGCGAGTTTTTATAGGTATTAGCACTACCATAATAGATCAGGCAACTTACCTTTAAATAGCTGGTCTAAGGCATGACTTGATTTAATTTTCTGTTTGCGGCAAGTCGACAAAAAACTTCGTACTCGGCAAA
>JAJRPH010000439.1 GCA_024280875.1 Deltaproteobacteria bacterium
AGGGTGCCGCAGATGTGAGGCGCCGAGCGCATAGACGTACTTTTGTACTTCAAGTGCTCGGCAACAAAGCAGATGCGGTGCCCTGTGAATGCTTACAATAATTTTTATTTTACACCCAGCTTACAATGCATTGAATCCTTATCAAAAGTCATGATAATTTCCTGACTCGATTTTTTATCCCTGCTCAATTTTTTATACTCCTTAATCATTCGTCTCTTAAATTCTGATTTTGTCTCTTTTGCTTCAGTGATTCCATACACCCTGAATTTTTCCTTTTGAATCTCCCAAAGCGTATCAACCGAATACTGTGCTTTAGAATGAATCTCTTCAACATGACTTGAACTATCACTTTCCGGAACAACCTGGGCCTGGGCATTGTTTGCATTTTCCCGGCGACGAAGCGCCTCTACATTATCCCAAAGCTGCTTCCAGGCTCTTTTGCTGTAATACAATTTCCACTGAAGGTTATCCAACAGAGTCATCAGATACTTGGAGGACACATTGGGATCCAGACGGTATCCCTGTATTTTTTCGATTAACTCCAGATGCCGAGGGTGGGGTTTGTTCTGACGATCCGACAAAAACGCCCTGATTTTACCATCCTTTTCATCCACCTGACGGCTCAGAAATTGAATTTCGGCCTCCACCTGCTTTAGCCGCTGATCGAGTGTATTCACCGTTAATGCTCCTTACATAATTTTCGTCATTAAAAAGGATTTATGCATTAATAATTTTTAACAGGATTCATAACGCATGTAAAGTAATCAAATAAGAATAAAAAAAACCGCTCCGGTTCATTAGGAACCGATGCGGCTTATATCTTCATTAAGATCTGTAATTCAATACAAGAGTATCAAACTCTTCTTACCAGGAATGCATTATATCATGACCTTTATGCTTGGCCAGTGCATCCTGAAACTGGTGAAAGCGATAGCCTAAAACCTTTATAAGATATGACATGACAAGATATCCCATTCCCGGATCTTTGTCAAAAAGAGACAGTATATCTGTTTTGGGTATTTTAATCACTGAACAGGTTCGGGTAACGCAATAGGCTGAAAGCATCATTTGATAAGGAGGCACAAAACAAGACCAGCCCAGCATTCTTTTTTTATGGTCATCCGCTTCAAAAGATGAAATCGTAGTTTCATCTGTCGCAGGCCTGTTATCGGGAAGTTCAAACCGGAGATCGACCTTGCCATCGGTAACAATCCACAGATGATCAGCGGAATCACCTTCTTTAAACAGCCTGTCTCCACTTTTATAGTTTTCCGTGATGCAAAACTTCTGAAGAGCCTCCAGCTGGTCGTTTGTTAATTCTTTAAAAGCCTGAACATCATCTAATTCTTTAAGTGTGATCATGATTTCTCCTAAGAATAAGCCTTGCGGAACATTACTAGTTATCAGTTACTAAAAGACGAATTAAAAAAGTCTATGAATCTGCATTATAGCAAATTCTACAGCAGTTCAAACATCTGTCTGACTCATAGAGCGCATCCGTTTCGGTAATCACTAAATCGACCTCATTAAGATTGTTGATACGTGCTGCAACGGGAAGTTCAGGCATTTCAGTCCGTTTTTTCCGGACAATGCCATCAACAGACTCAAATATAGTGCCGGGGATATGCTTATTTAACAAAAACTCCGGCTGAGCGACCACTGGTTTGCCGGACAAAAACAGATCGATTGAACGGGCCGCTTTTCTCCCGCCACCGATTGCATCAACCACCAGGGCCGGGCCGGTCGCTGAATCACCTGCTGCAAATATATATGGGACATTGGTCTGACAGGTGGCAGGTTCCACTTCAAATGTATTCCAGCGAGTAATAGTCAGTTCATCCAAACGATCACCCTTCCCTCGGAATGCCAATAAAGGTGATTGGCCAATGGCGGTAATGATCATGTCCACATCAAGAACAGTCTCAGAGCCTTCAATAGGGACGGGACGCCTACGTCCACTGGCATCCGGTTCACCCAGTTCCATTTTCAGGTATTCAAGACCCGTGACTTGATTATCCTCATTCCCGACTACCGCGTTTGGCGCTGCCAGAAATACAAATTCGATGCCCTCATGTTCGGATGCGACAATTTCTACTTCATTGGCCGGCATTTCTTTTCTGGTTCGACGATAAACCAGATATACCTTATTAACACCTTTTCGCAATAGTGTTCGGCAGCAGTCAATGGCGGTATTTCCGCCACCGATAACCGCTACCCGCTGACCGATACTGACTTTTTCATTATTTCCAATTTTAGCCAGAAAATCAATCCCGGTAAAACACCCGTCCAGATCTTCTCCAGGAATTCCAAGATTATAATCATTCCACGCACCGACACTGAAAAAGACAGCGTCAAAACCGGATGCGATCAATGAGCCGAAATCGAAATCAACGCCTAAGCGTACATTGGTATGATCGTCTATACCCAGATTTAAAATTCCATCTATTTCCCAATCAAGCACCTTTTTCGGCAGGCGATATTCAGGGATTCCATATCGTAACATACCACCAAGCTTTGGCATGGCCTCGAATATTTCAGGATGATGTCCGATGCGTCTTAAAAAGAAAGCACAACTCAAACCAGCAGGACCGCCGCCGATGACCGCAACTCTTTTACCGGTATCAGGAGCACATTCAATGGGAATCCGCTTGCCTGAATTCATTTCATAGTCAGCCACAAAACGTTTCAACTGGTTGATGGAAACCGGCTCATCTTCGATACCGCGTCGGCAGTATGATTCACAAGGGTGAGGACATACCCGGCCACAGGCCAGCAACAACGGATTTCTTTCCCTGATGGTATTGACCGCAGCTTCGTATTCACCTTTCCGGATATGACCAATATATCGGGGAATATCGATCTCTGCTGGACAGGTTTGCGCACATGGAGCCAGTGCATCATCATATGCGTTTAAATGCAGGAGACGCTGAGAAACGGTCCGAACTTCCAATATGGATTTGGGACATGCGGCTTCACAGGCACCGCAACCAACACATTTTTCTTTGTCAACTTCCGGGTACCCACTCGACCCTATGTGAAGCGCATCAAAGCCGCAGGCGCGGACACAATCACCAAACCCCAGACACCCGATGGAGCAATCCCGTTTACCACCGTAAAATGAAGTCACTGCACTACAGGTGTTTAATCCGTCATAAATAAACCGATCCGTCGCCCGAATGCCGCCGTCACAATTATTATATGATTTCAAGGGCTCGGCTGTACCGGCTTCCGACCCCATGATAATCGCAATTTCCGAAACACTTTCAGTGCCAACGAGAATACACGCATTGGCAGGCGCTTCTTCAGCAACGATTGCTTCGGCTGCAGCTGAACAGCCGGCAAAACCACACCCGCCGCAATTCGCGCCGGCCAGAAGGTTTTCGACTTTGGCGATTCGCGGATCTTCATACACATAAAATATTTTGGAGGCAAAGCTTAAAATTGTGCCGCAAACAGCACCAAGCGCGAATGTAAATAGTATTGATTCAACCACAACAATCCTCTTGATTTTTTCTATTCATATCAATTGATATGTGACTATCAATATCAACAACGCCATCAAAAAATTGACGGCGTTGAGTTTTATTAACGTTTGATAAATACTCTAAACCATTCCCTGAAATGCGAAGAATGCCAGGGAAATCATGCCGGCTGTAATCAGCGCGATGGAAGTATCCTGGAGCGGCCTGGGAACCCGTGCAAGAAGGATCCGTTCCCTGAGACCGGCAAAAAGGACAAGTGCAAGCCCGAAACCAACTGCATAGAACAAAGAAGCCACCAAAGCCTGAAGAAATGTAAATTCCTTATCAATATTTAATACACAAACGCCCATGACAGCACAGTTTGTAGTAATCAGCGGAAGAAAAATACCGAGGCCGGCATAAAGAGCGGGTATACTTTTTTTCAAAAACATTTCAACAAATTGAACCAGAGAAGCGATAATAACAATAAACGCAATCGTCCGGAGATAGACAAGACCGAATTTCACAAGAATAAACGTATAAACAAGCCAGGTAATCGTGCCTGCCATCACCAGTACAAAAATTACCGCCATTCCCATCCCGACGGCTGTTTCCATTTTTTTCGACGTACCCAGAAAAGGACAGTTTCCCAAAAACTGGGCAAGCAGTATATTGTTAACAAAAATGCATGAAATGATAAGTTCGAAATAGCCCATGATGTTCTCCTGTTAATCCCCTATCGCATTTATGAGACAAAGCATCAGGCCAAGACAGATAAACGCACCCGGCGCCTGAACCATAAACGAAAACGGCTGAAAAGATGGGAAAGCAGACAATAAATTGTAAGAAAAATCGCCCCAAACGGTAACCGACCCATGACCGAGTAATTCCCGGACAGCACCCAGAGCCCCGAGTGACATCGTAAAACCGATTCCGATGCCCAAGCCGTCAGCCATGGAAGAGGATATTTTGTTTTTATAGGCAAAAGCTTCGGCCCGTCCAAGAACAATACAGTTAACAACAATCAGCGGTATAAACACTCCAAGCTTAAGGTATAACGGATACGTATATGCCTGCATCAATAGCTCCACAATCGTAACGAATGCGGCAATAATAATAATGAAGCATGCAATTCTGACTTTCTGTGGAATAACGCTTCTCAACATGGAAATCAGTAAATTCGAACCCACCAGAACAAAAGTAGTAGCAATCCCCATACCAAGTCCGTTTTCCATTGAGGTGGTAACACCAAGCACAGGACAAAGACCCAGCACCAGCCTGAACGGGGGCAATTCCTGCCATAATCCTTTTGTAAATTCCTGAACTATCGTCTTAGGCATATTGATCTCCTATTTGCCAACCTTCTGTATTTCTTCTTGTATCTGTGGTTTCATTTTTTGATAAGTATTCATAGCCTTCGTAACCGCAACACACACCGCGCGGGACGTAATCGTTGCGCCGCTGATCGCATTTATCTGGCCCCCGTCTTTGGTCACAGTCAAGGAATCCGTCACAGGCAGACCTTTAAACTGGGATACAAGACTTGGATCATCTTTGGCTTTTGCGCCTAGCCCGGGAGTCTCCGTATGAACAGTGACGGCTGCTCCCACCAGTTTATCACTATCAATATTGACACCGACCATCACGCCGATATCTCCGCCAAACCCTTTACCAAATTCCTCAAATGCAATGGTGTTGGCCTTGCCGTCAAATTTACCGACAAAAAAACTTCGTTCAACGGCACCGTCTGCGATTTGAATACGATCTTTAATCGGATCATTGGATGCCCCGTCCAGAATGGCGTTTATCGCGGGACCTTTTACAAATTTCAACTGTTGCGCCTCAATCTGGCTTGCCGTGCCTTTATTTACAGCTGCAAGTACGCCGCCGGCGACAGAACTTAAAACCGTGAGAACAACAACCATTTTTACCATATCATTCATGTTAGACACCCTTTCCAATCGCTTTGGGTCTAATTTTATCTAAAAGCGGGTTGACTAAGTTTATGATCAAAACAGCATACAGTACGCCATCGATATGAGTGCCGATATTCCGGATCATTACGGTGAGCGCCCCTCCAAGTACTCCATATATCAGCATTGGTATAAAATTTACCGGGGAAGAAGAATCTTCAGTGGCAAGAAAAAAAGCACCTATCAGGGTATACCCGGTTAATAAATGGAATCCGGGTCCGGCATAAAGTTCCGGGTTTAGAATATTAAATCCCAGAGCGGCTGCAAATATCCCGGCAAGAAAAGAAACTGATATTTCCCATCGAATATATCCCCTGAACATTAAATAAACACCGCCGAGAATCAAACCGATTCCGTATGTGGATCCAATACCGCCAATCTGTTTTCCGAAAAGAAGATCCGTTAAAGCAAAGGGTTCTACCGCATGCGCACCGAAAGCTTTTGAAAGGACCAGTGGGAAAACGGCATTAAAATCAAATTGATAGTTCAACAGCGCGGAATTGAAATCAAACAAATCAGCCCAGGACAGCATCACTATGGTCATTGCCAGAACCGCTGGGTTAAAGGGGTTTGCACCGATTCCGCCGAAAATTTCCTTACCGATTACCACGGCAAAAAAAGTTCCGGTGACCACTGCCCACCAGGGTGTTGTTGCCGGCAACATCATCGCAAATATCATACCGATCAATGCGGCATTTCCGTCCCCCACGGATATGGGACGGCGGGAAATAAAATTAATCAGCAGTTCCCATAAAATAGCTGATGCGATCGACATTGCCACGACGCCGACAGCAGCCATACCATACTGAAAACAGCCGGGGACCACAGCCAGTAAACTGGCCAAAAGAATATTACGGCTTTTTGAAGAAATACTGCTCCCGTTATGCCAGAACGGGGCGTGCGAAACAGTTAGTTTTAATGTGCTATGCATTACTTTCCTCCGCTGCTTTCATACTTTCCAGAGTATGTTTCGCCAGCCTGATATGCTGAAAAACAGGTATCATTGATTCACAAACATAACTGCAGAATCCGCATTCAATGCAGGAAAAAAGGTCATATTGATCCGCAGCCTCCTCGTATTCTCCGGCTTCAAGGTATCGAATCAATTGGTTGACCTGTATATTTGCCGGACAGACCCGGACACATTCACCGCAATTGATGCAGGCAATGTCAGCGCGTTCCATAATCTGATTTTTATCCTGAAAGATGATCGTATCAGTATCCGGCAGCACAGGAGAATCAGCTGAAAAAACTGAAAATCCTTTCATGGGGCCACCAAAAATCACCCGGTCTCCGTCATTTAACGTTTCGTTAAATTCATTTAAAATATCCTGTAACGGGGTTCCAATGGGAACGGAAACAAGCCGTTTCTTTCTGTCTTTTGTTACAACCGTAACAATCTTTTCCAAAGGGAGTTTACCGGTATTATATGCGGCTCCAACAGCACAAACCGCCTCTGCACTAAAAAATGCGACCCCGGATTTCGATTTA
>JAJRPH010000440.1 GCA_024280875.1 Deltaproteobacteria bacterium
CTAAATATACCCTTTCTTTCCTAAAAAAAGCAGTATTTCCTGAGCCGCTTCTACCGGTGTCAGGGCCGTCGTATTTATCCGCAGTTCAGGTGATACCGGAATTTCATAAGGATCATCAACGCCGGTAAAACCTTTGATTAAACCAGCCCTGGCCTTGGCGTACATGCCTTTGCGGTCCCGTCGTTCACACTCATCAATGGGTGTTGATACATGGACCTCGATGAATCCGCCATATTGTTCAATTGCCTGACGGGTCTCATGACGTGTATTTTCATAGGGCGCAATGGGCGCACAAATGGCAATCCCCCTGTTTTTGGTGATCTCGCTGGCAACAAAGCCGATTCGCCGAACATTGATATCCCGGTGTTCTTTGCTGAAGTTCAGTTCATTGGACAAATTCTGCCTGACAATATCCCCGTCCAAAAGCGTGACAGGCCGCTCCCCGATCTCAAGGAACATGGAATACAATACCTTGGCTACCGTTGATTTGCCCGCACCGGACAAACCGGTTAAGAAGACAGTAAAGCCTTGCCGTCGTGGGGGCGGATAGGCTTTTTGGAGTTCATTCACAATTTCTGTAAATGTTGCCCAATTCGGAATACGGCGCCCTTCCCGGATTCGTTTTCTAATATCTGATCCGGTCATAAATATCGTCTGGGTCCCTTTGGGCACTTCATCAATGGAATGATATTCATCTTCAAAGGGCAGATATACAAATTTTTCAAATGGAACAATCTCCACCCCTATCTCGGCACTGAATTCAGCGGCAAGGTTTCTAGCCCGATCGCTTTTATAAAACGAATTGCCATTGCCGTCACAACCCGGGCTGGCATGATCGTGGCCGACGATAAAATGCGAGCATCCGTAATTTTTTGCGATAATCACATCCAGTATCGCATCACGAGGGCCGGAAAGACGCATGGCCAGGGGGAGTAAAGACATGATATGAGAATTCGGCGGGAAATGCCCGGATACAGCCTGATAACAACGGACCCGGGTATAATGATCAAAATCGCCGGGACGGGTCATGCCGACTACCGGCAACAACAATAGATTAGCCCTCGCCTCACGCATGGCCCGGGTCGTCATTTCAAATAAAAAGCGATGAAGGGGATTACGGGTCTGGAACCCGACAATTCGATGCCAACCGAGCTTGGCATATATGGCCCTGACTTCCGCCGGTGTCAAACGAAGTGTTTTAAAATCAAAATGTAGCGGAAAGCTGATAACTTCCAGGCTGCCGCCCACATAATAATCTCCGGTCTTGTTGTTCAGATACCACACCCCCGGGTGATTCGTATCCTGTGTTTCATAGATTTGCCGGGCTTCTTTTTCACGATCCACAGGCCAGACATCTTCCACATGCATGACGGCCAGCAAAAATCCTTCAGGATCACGCAGGGCAAGTGATTGCCCGACTTCCAGAGTTTTAGCAAAAGATTCAGACACATCCAGACAGACGGGAACCGACCAGAGAGCATTATTCTGCAACCGCATACGATCCAGAACCGACTCATAGTCTGATCGAACCATAAATCCTTTGAGCGGAGAAAAACCGCCGATGGCCAGCAACTCCAGATCACAGAGCTGCCTGTCATTTAAGGCGATATCCGGGATGTTCAATGCGATTTCCTTTAAAATGCGGGCGCGTTCTTCATTGACCAGCAAATTAACCAGGCGGTCGCCATGGGCATCTTTGATTGAATCTGTCATATATAAAATCTACCTGCCAGAATTAATGTTTGCCGTTAGAAACAAAAAACCATGGATTTAACAAATTCTCTTTATTGTATAATAAAGGCTCGCCGTTATCGGCTCTGAATACTGAAGCACCGGCACATTCGGCAATAATATGCCCGGCAGCAGTATCCCATTCCATTGTAGGGCCCAACCTTGGGTATACATCCGCGCTGCCTTCAGCCACCCTGCACAACTTCAAGGAACTGCCGGCGGAAATAAAATCCACCGTGCCATGTTCGACTCTTTTTTGTGCCACATATGCTTCGAGTTCTTTGGTGGCATGAGATCGACTGCCGACGATGGTATACGGACGCGTCGGTTTGGGTGAAGTATCGATGGGTAAGGATTTGCTGACAATGTGAGACAGTGAGCTATCCTTAAAGTCAAAATCCGAATCTACTGTCATAAGATATGCCCCGAAATCCCTGGCGGCAAAATACAATTGCCGAAGTACCGGCACATAGATAACACCCATGACCGGCGTGTTTTCTTTCACCAGGGCAATATTGACCGTGAATTCGTCATTTTTTTTAACAAACTCCTTGGTTCCGTCCAACGGATCAACAATCCATAAATAGTCCCACTGCTTTCGGACATGGTAATCAATTGATTTGCCTTCCTCACTTAATAAGGGAATGTCATGCGGTGTTAAATGGGACGTTATAATTTCATGGGATCTTATATCCGCCAGTGTCAGGGGAGACTTATCTTTTTTTTCCTCAACATCAAAATCCTGATTGTATACTTCCAGAATGGCGGCCCCCGCATCCACCGCAGCAACAATTGCCGGTAATATCAAATTCTTTATGTCCATAACCAAAGTTTTCTTTTTTTAAGATATTAAATTAACAGATTAAAACCAAACTACACCCGCAACATAATAGCCATTTGATTTTATGGATGATTTTTCCTATATGGAACCGTAAACATTGATAAATTAAACAATCACATGTTTTAAGTCAATATATAAATATCGTTTACAACGGCAAAATAAGCATTGACGCAACAATTTATGACTTTATAATCAGAACGATCCCATTTTAAACGCATTTTGCGACCAATGCGTAATTCTAACGGAAAGTAATCGTATATTATTCGTATCAGCACCATAAATTTATCAAATACCAGGAAGACCGAATGAAAGACGCTTATATCAAAAAATTTGATTCCGTCTACGGTTCAAATGACAGTTATTATGGTTTTGAACTTCGAAAAGAATTTACGGATTATTTAAAAAAAAAGCCCCTTGCCGGCCAAACGGCCCTTGATCTGGGATGCGGCGAAGGCAGATATTCCCTGTTTCTGGCACAGAAAGGATACGCCACTCTGGCGATTGACAGGTCAAGGGCTGGAATTGAAAAACTAAAAAAAATGGCGGGAACTTTTCAACTGCCTATTTCTGCTGAAGTTCTTGATATTGAAAATTTTGTTTTTGAAGAAAATCAATTTGATATTATTGTTGGGGCAACGGTTCTGGATCATCTTTGCCGCAAATTGCGGCACAAAACCATTAATGGCATTAAAAAATCGCTGAAACCCGAAGGAGCGCTATATGTCAATGTGTTTACCGTATCAGACCCCGGATACCGGGCCAAAATGGATGCAGCATCTAAAATAAAAATAAACCCTGGAAACATCAGTGATACCGCAGAATGCATGGAATACTATTTTGATTCCAATGAACTCAAATCACTTTTTTCCGATTTTAAAACTCTTTACTACTATGAGGGAATTGAACCGGACCTTTCCCACGGCACACCCCATGACCATGCCTGGGCCTGCCTGCTGGCTCAAAAACCGGCCCTGGTCCTTTAAACAAAACAAAAAGCACACGGAGAACAAAGAGTAGAAAAAACGATCATTCCTCAACCCCCATATTCTCCGTGGTAATTCTTTACAAAATCATATTTTTTAAACGTGGCGTCGGTCAATCAGTCAGATTCAGATGGCAAGGAAGAAAACTACCTTAGGTCGGGATTCTTTCCCGACAAATGGATCATGGTAATCGGTAAATTTTGGCGCCGGGTAAGAAACCCGGCCTACCTGAATAACGTTATCTTCGTTTACAATAGCGTACAGCGTCATAGCCGAAGCTTTTTTACGAAGCCATCAACTATCCGTTTCAAAATCCATCCCGCACTGCTTTAACGAAGCAATACCGGCACCGACACTAACGGTGTTCTCAAAGCCTTTTGCACGAAGGTTGACCTGGGCCTCATATGACCGAACCCCTGTATTGCAGATCAGGACAAGCTTCTTGTCTTTCGGGACTTCGTCGAGGCGTTGGTGAAGTTCGTTGTGGGGAATACTCTTCCAAATTTCCGGATATTTTTCTTCAAACACACGGGCATCTCCGTAAGCCCGGCAATCAAGAAACAGACAATCATCTTTGTCTTCTTTTTGCCAGCATTGCTCAAAGTCATCCAACTCCATCGGCATATAACGGCCGTCTAAAAAATTTTCCGCTGCGTTGCCCAGTGCATTAATGATATCCATTGCAGATGCAAAAGGGGGCGAGTAGGCAAGTTCAAGGTTGCTGATCGCATCAACAGTTGGTTGATACTGAAGAATGGATGCAACGGCATTCACACGGGCAAACATCCCGCTATTTTCCCCGCCAAAGCCCTGAATGCCTAAAACCCTGCGGGTTTTTTGATCCACCACAAGCTCCAAATAAATAATTTCTTTTTCAGGATAAAAATGTGCCCGGTCAAACTGGGACACCTGAATCCCGACGGCATCAAACCCTTCTTTTAAAGCGGTTTCAACAGATAAACCGGCACCCGCAAGGGCCATATCAAATGTTTTTACCACAAAGCTTCCCACAGCACCTTTGAAAACGGCATTTCCTCCCGCCAGATTTGTACCGATCACTCTCCCCTGTCGATTGGCCATGGAGCCTAATGGGAAATAACCGGGTTTCCCGGTAATCAGATTCAAAATCTGCACACAGTCTCCGCCGGCGTATATATCCGGGTCCGACGTCTGCATATGGTCGTTCACCACAATAAAACCGCCCGGAGCGATATCAAGTCCAGCGTCTTTGGCAAGATCGGTATTCGGCCCGATTCCGACCGCCATGATTACCAGGTCAGCAGGAAGGCTGCGCTTGTTGGTTTTTACTGATACAACAGCGCCTGTTCCTTCAATTGCTTCCACGGATTCCCCCAGATAAAATGATACACCGTCTCCTTCCATACGATGCCGGGCCATTCGTGACAGGTTCTTGCTGACAAACCCGGGCATTATCTGGTCGCAGTATTCAACCACCGATGTTTCAATCTGCCACATATCTGCAAGGGCTTCCGCCATTTCCAATCCGATGAAACCGCCGCCTATCACGACCGCCTTTTCCACCTGACCGGATGTCACCATCTGCTTGATCATCATGGCATCATGAAGGTTGCCGACACTGTATACATTTTTCAATGTGGTGCCGGAAATATTGAGTTCTTTCGGACGCGTGCCGACACCAATAACCAGCTTATCATAGGGAATATCTTTCTCTGTCTTGTCTTTTTCCAGGACCCTGACCGTCTTGTTCTTACGGTCAATCTTTAAGGCTTTTGTTCCGGGCAATGCCGTAACGCCCTTATCATCTTGAAAAAACCGTTCATCACGGACCATGTGAAAACTCGTAGATCTGAGTTCTGATTCATCGCTCACATCTCCGGAGATAAAGTACGGAATACCGCATCCGCCATATGATATTATTTCATCCTGATCAATTAATGTGACATTGGCATCCTGATGGAGCCTTTTAAAACGGCAGGCAGCTTTCGGCCCGACAGCCACGGCGCCTATTATTAAAATATTTTCAGACATATAATCGCTCCTTAAATTCTCTATTGATGTAAGCATTCACAGGGCACCGCATCTGCTTTGTTGCCGAGCACTTGAAGTACAAAAGTACGTCTATGCGCTCGGCGCCTCACATCTGCGGCACCCTGTGAATGCTTACACTTCATTGGTTGGAAGTGTATAAACAGTTGTACCCCCGTGAACGGGTACCTTTTAATTAGAACCCGCAAAAGGAAAAAATCTAACCCTATTATTATGTCTGCGCAAGGGAATTTAACAAAAAAAAGTGCAATTAACACAGGCAACTCCCTATATATGAGCATTTACTCAAATGGAGTCAGGTATTTAGGACAGAAAAGGTGATAACTGTTTATTTTTTTACTTCCCGCGCAATCCAATCCAGAAACGCCGGGTTGCCGCCGATGACAGGAAGACTGACGATACAGGGACATTCCGAGCTGTGATTGGCCTTGACGATTTCAACCAGTTCCGGAACCATTGATGACATTGTTTTGGCTATCATCACCACTTCCGTGTCATACTGGAGTTCCCCGTCCCAGTGATAAATGGAGTTCATCTGATCAATAATGTTCACGCATGCCGCCAGACGATGGCTGACCAGTTCATTACCAATTGCCACGGCTTCGGCCTTACTCCCTACCGTCATATATACAAGTGTTGTGTTTTCCATTTCTCCCCTTTCTTATATCTTATATTTTTCTGACAGGCGAATCTTTCGTCGGGCCTGGGCATCCTTATTTCGCACCTTTTCCTTATCGGTTTCAAAAATTAAATCTGGAACCGGAACCGGCTTTAAATTACCGTCTAATGACACAAACGTCAAGTACGCCGAAGCGATATGGCAGGTTTTACCGGTCAACAGATTTTCCGACTCCACTCTTGCACCTATCTCCATGGATGTTTTTCCTACCAGATTCAAGCAGGCTTTTATAATCAAAAGATCGCCGATAAAGGCCGGATAGTGAAAATTTATCTGATCCACCGAAGCGGTGACAGAGTTGCATCGGGAATGTCTGAACGCGACCACCCCTGCGGCATTATCAATCAGTTTCATGATGGTGCCGCCATGGACATTGCCGGCAGGATTTGCATCTGCCGGTTGCATTACCTGGGAAACCGTTACCTGGCTATCATTTACAGTTTTTTCATTCATTTTAGTAAATATCCTTATGAAGATAGAAGGTAGAAGGTTGAAGGCGGAAAGTATAAGGAACAAAGCTCACCGTCTATGTTCCGCCTTATACCTTACTCATCATAGCTCGAAAAATTCCCTTATAATCCCAGCAGTCTCTTTGGGTTTTTCCATGGGAATAAGATGCCCGGCATCTTTTACCCGTCGATATTGTCCATCGGCAAAAGCGCGGGCGGTTTCTTCCTGATCAATAAACCCCTTATTTCCAGTATGCTCTCCTTCCAGAACAAGTACCGGACATTTTATTTCAGAAAGCACCGGCCTGGGATCAAATGCCCTGCTCCCCATAAACAGCGCCGCTTCATTTCGGGGATGACAGGTAAGCTCAAGCCCGCCGGTTTCCGAATCCTTCATTCCATATTGAACATAAAGATCCAGCATCTCATCATCCCAGGTCTGGAAAAGCTGTTTGGACTTTAAATATGTCTTTGCTTCAGACGCATTATTCCAGAAATTCCGGCGATTGATTGATTTTCCGGCCAACGGGTGTTCATCAACGCGCATTTGCATTTTGTAAATTTCCGGGGGGAGAAAAATCGGTTCAATGAGCAACAATTTTTTGATATCCAGGCCGAATTTTCCGCCGGCAATTGACATGATTGCGCCACCCATGGAATGCCCGACCATATATGGATTTTCAATATTCAGACATTCACAAAATCGTGTCAAATCTTCTGCAAGCAGCATCCAGCTAAAACCGCCCTTTTCAGGATCAGCTTCACGGTGATCGCAAAAATAAGGTGCAACGAGCCGAAAGGAATTTTTTAAATGACGCGCAACCGGAAGCCACAACCACGGCAGAAAACCGGTAGCATGCAGGAATATGACGGTGGGACCGCTGCTTTTGCTGCTTAAATAGGGAATCGATGCATCCCCGATATCAACGGACTGAAGAACCGCATCGCCGTCATACTTAGAATTCTTTATCATAATTTAAAACTGCATTTTTTCAGGCGGTCGCCTTTCCGGGATATATTGTTTTTCGATTTTACCCTCATTCCATTCTGATGAGACATATAGACTGCAGTAACAACTCCCGAATTCTTCGACATCCGGGGCTCTGTATACACACGGGCAGAAAATATCCTTATCACCATCCCTGTCACCGGAAGCCAGCCGGCAGGGACACGCCATGTAACCATAGCGCTCTTTGTTGGTCAGCAGTGCGCCTAAAAGATCAAACACAAATTCTTTGTCTGTATTAAAAAAATAACCCTTGGGTTCCTGAATCTTTTTTAACTGTTCATATAACTGATCAACATTCATAATAGCCCCAGCGCCTCCTTTATTTCATCTTCCTTATAACCGACAATGACTTTATCACCTATTTTAATCGTCGGAAAAGAACATTTCGGATTGAGCTGCTTCACATCTTCCAAAATGGCTTTGCGTTCATCACCTTCGAGAATATCCACATCAACGAAATCGTAAACCACGTCACATTCATTTAAAAAACGCTTTGTGGCTTTACAATGCCCGCAGGTGCTCAATGAATATATTTTCACATCAGAATCCGCCATCTCAAACTCTCCCTTGCTGTGATTGGTTCCTCTCTGTATTAATCAAACCGGACTATGATTTCATCTACTGATTTACGCCACTTGGGCGGTGTTAATTCCTGGTCGGATCTAAAATATCCGACGGATACCAATAACGGGATCCAATAGTTATCCGGAATTTTAAATTCCGACCGGACCGCATCAATATCAAAGCCATCCATGGGATGTGTATCCAGTCCCAGACTTTTAGCCGCAAGCATTAAAGACATGGCAAAAAATCCGGTATTCTTGCAGGAAAATGCGACTTTTCTGGCTTCGCTGGCACCATAAAGAGAATCGCACACACCATAAAACCACTGGCGTTGCTCCTCTGTCATCGCCCCGGAATTAACCATTTCCTGAAAATTCTTTTCAAGAAACGGATTTCCGGTTTTCCAGCCTTCAGTGTCTGCCAAAACAATCAGGGTTACCGGGGCTTCACTGACTTTCGGCTGATTCCAGGCATGTTTTTGCAGGCGCATTTTATCAGCATGTTCTTTTAAAACAATCAGGCTCCATGGCTGAATATTAAACCCGGATGGCGCCTGTGCCCCCATTTCAATCATTTCGTTGAGTAATAATTCGGAGACATCTTTTTCCGGATCAAAAAAATTGACCGCGCGACGGCCGTAAATCACTTCCTTGAAAGTCATCATCCCTCCTTTATTATTCATGTTCTATCGCTGATATTGACAATCCTGTAAAATGTCAGATTCGGATGGCAAAGAAAAAAGCTTCACCGTTTTTATAAAAATTGGCAAAGCGCACAAATTCTTTGGAATGAGTCATAACTCGCTTACTACCCCATAGCAGAATTAGACGAAGAATGAAGTGCAATCCAAAGCTGAAATAGAATTTGATTTTTTTGCAAAGCCATCAATATCAAGTTTTATAACTTAATTCTCACATAAGTTACAAACAAAAATATTAATAATTCTTTCATTCGGGCGATAATTTCTAATCCTGCCCGATTGCCACTGTCATGTGCAAAGTCATCACCGTTTATGCAATCAATTTTAACCACAGGTGATGGCACGACGTCGATACAGGTCATTTCATAATTTATAATTTTATGGGCGTCCCCACTTCCACGCACACTTTTATTTTGCATATCTTCTCTTAATCTATATAGTTATTGATTAGTAAATTTCTTTTCTATCCCAAATTTAGCCTTGAGGTTAGCAAAGGGAAGTAATATTAATTTTTTTGAAAAGGAGACAACTATGGATGAAAAACCGTTAATTCTGAAAATGGAGGGTGATCTTGCTCGAATCACGCTTAATCGTCCCAAAGTGCATAATGCGCTAAGTATTGAATTGTCCGACATGTTAGTAGCGGCAATACAAACGATTAAAAGGTCGACAGACACCAAGTTTGTGGTGATCAAAGGCGCTGGCGATACATTTTGTGCAGGAGACGATATTAATGAAATGATTACATGGGGAAACGATGAGCACGGAAACAGTACACAAGGCGCAAATGGTTGTATGCGTCGGGCTCGCATTTATCAAGACATGGCCAATTCTCTTGAAGATTTGGATAAAATGACGATTTGTGCAGTAGATGGTTTAGCAGTAGGTGGCGGTCTTGAGATTACGATGGCCTGTGATTTTGTTATTGCCACCGAACGAGCAATCTGGGGGATGCCGGAAGTGGACAGTGGTATTACACCAGGCTGGGGAGGGACGACACGGATGGCGAGATATATTGGCAAACGTCGAACCAAAGAAATAAACATTATTGGTGCCCATATGCCGGCAAAACGAGCAGAAGAATGGGGGCTATGGAACCGCGTTGTAACCAATGACAGACTTGATGAAGAAGTAGAGGCGTTGTTGGAAGTCCTTCGCGCGAAGAATCAGCAAACTTGTCGTCAGCTCAAGTATATCATCAACCGTGGATGTGAAACAGATCTTTATACGGCACAAGGGTTTGAAATGCTGTCGGGGGGTCTCAGTGCCGCAGTAAATGGTTTCTGGCAAGTTCAAGATGCTGATCAAGGCAGCGGCATAGTCAATTTTTCTCAAAAAGGGGGATTATGGAAAAAGCGGAGGACATTAGCAAAACATTTCTGGACCATAGAGGATGGAAAAGACTATAGGCAGCTCTGCGGTCAGGCAAAAGATGAGATAACAGCAATTATCTCTCCTCCTGAAAACGAAAGCACTACTTCAGAGTCTGCAGGATTTACCGGCAGATTTCAGGAACTCTCTATATCGGTCAAAGAGATATTTAATCGGATGCCTGAAGCCTTTGTGAAAGATGCTGCTGAGGGAATGGATGTGATTTTCCAATTCTGTATTTCAGGGAGTGGTGGAGGGGATTGGCATTGTGTGATCAAGGACCGTAACTGTACGGTAGAATCAGGTGTTCATGAAGCGCCCACAACCACGGTCAAAATGGAAAGTGGTAATTTTATCGATTTGATGATAGGGAAACTGCCCCCAATGCAGGCCTTTACCACGGGTAAACTCCAACTTGAGGGAGATATAATGAAAGCCTCATTGATCGAACAATTGTTCAAACGATAATTTTGATTTCTATAGCGCCGGACTATGTTCCAGCTCTTTTTTTGCGGCAACGTAGTCGGAATGCCGCACCACCAGGGCTACCGTTCTGTTCGAGGTAAAAGTGGCTGTAGGTGTTTTTCTCCCTATTGATATTTTCTAAACTGCCTGTGCGGCAGTGAACCGCAAGTCAAAGTCAAAAAAATACGAATATAACAAAAATTTATTCCAATATCTTTACACTGCTGTCCGGTTAACTTTTTTTACTACAATATAACACCTTGATTATTAATATGATACTTGCAATTTTATTTTTTGAGATAGCGTTTTCGGTTTTTTTGTTATTTTTCGCCTCCGGCGAGGTTTTTTTATTATAAAATC
>JAJRPH010000441.1 GCA_024280875.1 Deltaproteobacteria bacterium
CTGATGCGTATCAATACCGGTAAGTGATTGGAGTTTTTGACGTTGCAGATATTGTATTGGTATTTCAGCTGATTGAGCGATCTCGATAATATGTTCGATTCGCTGGTTGGCCTTGCCTTTTAATATATAAAGTTCATGAAAAGTACGTCTTTTCGCCTGCAAAGCTTCAAAGACCGGGTGAATGCCGTAAATTGTTTCAGTTTTCATCTATTCTTCTCTGTGCTTACAATAATCAGGATGTTTGCCGGAAAATCATCGGGTATGATTGTCGGATATGATGGCGGAAATAGTTTTGATGGCTTCAGGCAGTGAGTCGTTTACAACAACATGTTTGTACAAGTTTTTTTGGGCGATTTCAGTTTTTGCATTTTTTAGCCGTTTGGCAATGTTTTGATTACTATCCGTGCCTCGTTTTATGAGACGCTGTTTTAATGTCTCAAATGTCGGAGGCATGATGAATATAGTGATACTGTGCGGGTATCGGCAAAGAATCTGGCGAGCCCCGTTTACATCAATATCAAGAAGGATATCTTTACCTTCGGATAAATAGCGGTCAATAAATTGCGAGGATGTGCCATAAAAGTGACCGTGTACGTTTGCCCACTCTGCCCATATGCCTTTTTCGATATTATTTTTAAATTCATCGTCAGTGATGAAAAAATAATCCACGCCGTCCTGTTCCCTGGGTCGCGGTTTTCTGGTGGTATGTGAAATGGAGTAACAGAGTTTCGGGAATTTTTTTAATATCGCATTACATAACGTGGTTTTGCCGGCTCCGGACGGGGCGGAAATGATAAAGAGGCGGCCCCCTTTTGAAATACCGGATAATTTCTGATGGCTTGGTTCATTGCTGGGTTCAGACATTGAGATCTCTCAATACATGCTGATACATTTATCTGTTTTTATTCATTTTCATTTAACAATTGATACCTTTGTGCGATTGTATCGGGCTGGGAGGCTGAAAGTACAATATAGTTGTCTTTTAAAATAATGATCGATCGTGTTTTGCGGCCATAGGTGGCATCGATCAGCTTTTTTTCTTCTTTTGCCTCATCCCGTAAACGCCGCATAGGGGAGGAAGTCGGTGCCATAATTGCAATGACTTCATCCGCGACCACACTGTTTCCAAATCCGACATTTAATAACGTATATGTCATGCTTCATCTCCGGTTGCATCAAAAATTATTCAATATTCTGTATCTGCTCGCGAATTTTTTCAAGCTCGGTTTTAGCTGAAACAATAATATGCGCAATTTCAGCGTCACCGGCTTTACTTCCCATGGTGTTAAATTCACGGTTGAATTCCTGGATCAGGAAATTCAAAGGCCTTCCGCACGGGTCTTTAGCTTCCAATAATTCACGAAACTGTTTTAAATGACTTCGTGCCCGGACCGTTTCTTCGGAAATATCACTTTTGTCCGCGATAAATGCCGCCTCCTGAGCAATTCGGGCCGGGTCGATTTCGACCATCCCCCGTGTCAGGACATCAATACGTGTTTTTAGCTTATCCTGATAATTACTTAAAAGTCCGTCTGTTTTTGCTTCTATAGTGGTGATGCAGTCTTCAATAAAATCAAGCCGTTGCTTAAGATCCGTTTTAAGAGAAGCGCCTTCGTTTATTTTCATTGTATCAAAATCGGAAAGGGTAGAATTAAGACATTTTTCCAGAACCTGCCAGATTTCATCTGCGTTGATTTCCGGATCAGCGGTTTCAATTATGCCGTTTTTACTTGAAAGCAGTGCCAAAGGGATTTCAGAGCTTAACTGGTATTTGTTTTTCAGCTGAGCAAGGGTTTGATAATAGGCATTTGCCATGGACTCATTAATTGTGAAAGCTTCAGCATTTTCAATTGTTTCCTGAATTGTTACGCGGATTTCAACCCGTCCTCGGGTGATTGTTTCCGCGATCGTTTTTTTGATTTTTTCCTCCAGAACTGCATATCTGTGGTAGAGTTTTAACGCAATATCCAGATGACGGCTGTTATAGCCTCTGATTTCAATGCCCACGTTCAGGGTCTCGGTGGATAAATCGGATCCTGCGTAAGCGGTCATGCTTTTTATCATAATTAAAATTCCGTTTCAGTTATGTCTTTGGTATATTTATTTCTCACCTGGTAAAGAAAAGACTGCATGTCCTGGGCCTTGTAATCCGGGTATGTCCATGGCAGCGGCTGGAATGAACCTTTCTGAAATATCAGTGTCAGATCCGCATATATGTGATCACCGATATAGATCCGGTGAGCAAAGTTTTTCCCTGTGGCAAGCACAAAACGTTCGCGCAGCATGTAACCGGGATCAATATTCACGCTCCGATTTTTATCCTTTGAAAATTCGCGTTCAATGGCATTGGTTTTCAGTTTTATTGCTGATAAGGTGTTCTGCTCGATCAGCGGCTTAAATGCTGCCATTCGGCGCATCAGGCCGGGGCCCATCTCCCGTTCATAGTAATTTGTGTAGTCAAACGGTATCCAGGGGCTTATCAGGTCAATATCGCCGAACAGTTTTGTCAGGCCGTCCAAAACAGGACAAAACAGTTGCCGGTCATTTGTAAAAATACCAATAACCAGTTTGGCGGCTATCGGTGCAACAGGTTGGCTCATCCAGTGTGATTCGCTTGTTGTTTAAAAAATGAATTTTTGTCTAATGTCTGAACGAAAATCTGAAATTTTTTTCAAGTTCAAGGCGGACGACCAAATTTTAAAACTGGTTTAACCAGAAGCAAACATAGAGTATTTTGAGGATTAAAATTTGAGGCCAACCCCGAAATTGAAAAAATTAGCGGTTTTCGTTCGGTTTAGCTTCATCTATCAGCATAACGGGAATATCATCTCTTATTTCGTAAATCAATTGGCAGGCGTCACAAATCAGCCCGTCTTTTGCATCATTGAGAAAGATTTTACCTTTACATTTCGGACAGACCAGAATGTCTATTAATTCCTGACTTACTGCCATGTTTGTAGCTCCTGAAATTAAAAAGTTAAGAGGTAAAAATAATTGGTATTCTATTTCAGAGAATTCCGATGCTTGAAAATCAAATCACCGGAAAGTGGTATATCGTTGATTCGAGCGGTTGTGGAATAGAATGTAAATAAATGGTACGCCCGGCAGGATTCGAACCTGCGATCTTCAGCTCCGGAGGCTGACGCCCTATCCCCTGGGCTACGGGCGCATTTATTGTTGTAAATAATGAATTCAAAGAAATTAGTCAAGCCCGAATAGGTCTTGTGATCTATATATTTTTTCCGGGTAACTCAGGTATCCCAATATTTTTAAGGGCCTGTTTGGCTTCACCGACCACATAAAGTGAACCGGCAATGCAAATGGTGCTATCCGCCGGCGCTGTTTTTATCGCATGCATGACAGCGGATGCGACATCCTTTACAATAACCGTATCACTGACAATGGATTGTGTAAATGACTTCAGCTTTTCAGGGGGGAGACTCCGGTCAATGTCGGGCTGGGTCAGGATAACCCGGTTGCATTGGGGGAGCAGCGATTGCATGATTGATTCAAAGGGCTTATCATTCAGAATACCAATGACTAAAGTGACATTTTTATGGGAATATTCTTGTTTTAGAAATTGGGAAAGTTTCCGTGCGGCCATCAGGTTATGCGCCCCATCAATTATAATTTCGGGACTAATCCCGGGGGATGCGGGAATAATTTCAAGTCTGCCCGGCCAGGCATAGGTTTCCAGGCTATTTTTGATTCGGCTGAATTTAATGGAAAGACCTTTTTGCAGCAAGACTTCACAGGCTGCCAGAATCAATGCGGCATTATCGACCTGATGGCTTCCCGGAAGACCGGTTTTCATTTTTTTCCATTGATGATCAATGCCTGAATAAGAAAAACTGCCGTTTTTACTTCGGCGCACCTTGAAGTCTTCTCCCAGGCGATACAGGGGAGCGGATTTATTTGCTGCTATCTGCTGCAATACCTTAATAGCGCTTTTTTGTGTCACACCGGTGACAACCGGGGTGTTATGTTTGATGATCCCCCCCTTTTCACCGGTGATTTCAGCAATGGTGTTGCCCAGGTAAAAACGGTGTTCCATGGATATATTGGAGATGACGCACAATGCGGGTGATAACACATTGGTCGCATCCAGTCGGCCGCCCATACCGGTTTCAATGATTGCCCAGTCCACATTTGACCTGGCAAACAAGTGCAACGCCATGGCAGTGGTATATTCAAAAAAAGTCGGCTCCCGATCTGTTTTGGGGATTGATTTAACGGCCTGGTAAGACGAAACAATTGCTTCGTCTGAAACTTCAATACCGTTAATGGTAATCCGTTCATTAAATTTGATTAAATGAGGAGATGTATAGAGGCCGACTTTGTATCCGGATGCGGCAAGTATGCTTGCCAGTCCGGATGCAATCGAGCCCTTTCCATTGGTGCCGGCAATATGAATACATGAAAATGTATTTTCGGGATTTTGCAGGTTGTCTAATATATTTTGGATAACATCTAAGCCTAGTTTAATGCCGAACCGTTGCAGGCCAAACATTTCTTCAAGGCATTTTTGGTAATTTTTTGACGTCATGGGGGTAAATATCACAAAACCCGGAAGAATTTCTGATAAAAATTCTTACCGGGTTTTTTTTTGAATCTTTTTTTAATGTTTAATAACGGCGATAACGGGAATTTCGTTTTGACTCGGCAATGCGTTGTCTTCTTAACGCTTCCCTTTTTTTCCGCCGCCTGTATTCACTGGGTTTTTCGTAGTTCTTTTTCAGTTTTAATCGTTTGAACAAACCATCATTCTGAATCTTTTTTTTCAAAATGCGCATGGCGCGTTCAATGTCATTATCATCCACTCGGACCGTGATTTCCTTCAAAAACTTCACCACCTTTACAAAAATTTTTTATCAAGTTACCTAATATCAATAAAAACAATTATTTTTGCAAGTAAAAAATTAGAACTTGGAAATTAGTTCGGCGGTTCCACCTGGAAGAGCGGCTTTGCCTTCAAGGGTAATGTATTTGA